>CAKSNI010000001.1 GCA_934476025.1 uncultured Eubacteriales bacterium
AACGAAATCCGGGTGGGTGACAATGACACCCTTTCGGCCCTTTCGGCCGTTGCTTCCCGGGCGGATCTGCTGGTGCTGCTGTCGGATATTGACGGTCTTTTTGATCAGGATCCACACCAAAATCCCGATGCCCAGCTGATCTCCCGGGTGGAAAAGCTGGACGACTCCGTTTTTGCTCTGGCCGGGGCGGCCGGAACGCAGCTCGGAACCGGCGGAATGGTCACCAAACTGCACGCCGCCGCCATTTGCATGAACGCCGGCATCGATATGGTGATTACCAACGGGAGCCGCCCGGAAGATCTGTATGATATTTTTGCCGGAAAATCGGTGGGTACCTATTTTTGTGCGGGAGGAAAGTTATGACAACCAAAGAAGTTTTGCTTCGTGCCAAAGCGGCCTGTGAAAAGGCCTATTTGCTGAGCAGTGACGATAAAAACCGGGCTTTGTCCCTGTTGGCTGATTCGCTGCTGAACCGGCAGGCGGAAATTCTCGCCGCCAACGAGCAGGATTTGGCGGCGGCCGAGAAAACCGTTTCCCCCGTAATGCTCGACCGTCTGCGGCTGAACGAAGAAAGAATCGCCGCCATGGCCGACGGCATCCGTCAGGTGATTGCCCTGCCGGACCCCTGCGGCCGGGTTCTTTCCCGGGTTTCCCGGGAGAACGGGCTGGTAATTGAAAAGCTCTCTGTGCCCATCGGGGTGGTTGCCATGATTTACGAAAGCCGCCCCAATGTAACGGCCGACGCGGCGGCCCTGCTGCTGAAAAGCGGCAATGTCTGTGTATTGCGCGGCGGAAAAGAGGCATCAAGAACCGGGCTGGCCATGGTATCGGCCATGAAATCCGCCCTGCTTCAGAATGGGTTTGATCCGGATCTGATCGGCTGGATTGAAGATTCCTCCCGCGCGAGTGCCGCCGAATTGATGACTGCCCGGGATACGGTGGATCTGCTGATCCCCCGGGGCGGCAAAGGATTGATTGATGCCTGTGTGCAAAACGCCACCGTTCCCTGTATTCAAACCGGAACCGGCATCTGTCATGTGTATGTAGACCGGCTTGCCGATCTTTCAAAAGCCGTTCGGATCATTGAAAACGCCAAAATGAGCCGGCCGAGCGTGTGCAACGCCGAAGAAGTCTGCTTAGTGCATCAGGATGTGGCCGAATCGTTTCTGCCGATGCTCTACCACCGGTTGGTGGAGGAACGCAAAGCCCAGGGAAAACCGGTTTGCGAACTGCGCCTTTGTGAAAAGGCCGCCCGGATCATTCCGGGAAAGGCCGCCGGCGAAGCGGATTTTGATACCGAATTTCTCGATTACATTCTGGCGGTTCGGGTGGTGGAAAACCTGGAGGAAGCCATTCGGCACATTGCCCGGCATTCCACCCATCACAGCGATGCCATTCTCACCGAAGATACCCGGGCGGCCCGGCGGTTTTGCGCGGCGGTGGACAGCGCGGCGGTTTATGTCAACGCTTCCACCCGGTTTACTGACGGCGGCGAATTCGGTTTCGGCTGCGAAATCGGCATTTCCACCCAAAAGCTCCACGCCCGTGGGCCGATGGGGCTGAATGAACTGACCACTTATAAATACCTCGTCCGCGGAAACGGGCAAATTCGCTGAAAAAGGAGTGCCTTATTCTATGGGAATTCAATACGGTTTTATCGGCTGCGGAAACATGGGCTCCGCCTTAATCCGGGCGGCGGCTCAGGGGGTTTCCAAAGAAGCCATCGGGGTGTATGATGTTCACGAAGCCAAGGCGCAGGTTCTTCGGGAATCCTGCGGCGTTTCGGTGTGTTCGCCCGAACAGCTCTGCCGGGAAGCGGAAATTCTGTTCCTCGGGGTGAAACCGCAGGGGTTTGCCGAGTTGTTTGAAACCCTGCGTCCTCTGATCGCAGCCCGGAAGGATCTGACCCTGTGCAGCATGGCCGCCGGGGTTTCCATTCAGGCGGTTCGGGATTTTGCCGGGCAGGATTTCCCCGTCATCCGCATCATGCCGAATCTGCCGGTCGCCTGCAAAGAAGGAATGATTCTTTGCTGTTATGACCGGGTCAGCTCCCCGGTTCGCAAGGCCTTTGCGGTCTTGATGGAAAAAGCCGGACGAATGGATGAAATCGACGAATCGAAAATCGATGCCGCCGCCGCGCTGAGCGGATGCGGCCCGGCCTATGTTTGCCTGCTGATTGAATCGCTGGCCGACGGGGCGGTTGCCTGCGGCATTTCCCGCAGCCAGGCCACCCTGTATGCCATCCAGACCGTTCTCGGAACGGCGGAATTCCTTCGGCAGACCGAATCCTCCCCCGCCGCCCTCAAGGATGCCGTGTGCAGCCCGGGCGGAACCACCATTGCCGGGGTTCTGGCGCTGGAGGAAAACCGCTTCCGTTCTGCCGGGGCGCAGGCGGTGATTCAGGCCTATCGACGCACGCTGGAGATGAAAAAGTAATGGAAATTCTGCGATTTTTTGAACAGTTCCGCTGCCCGGCGCTGGATGCCGTTTTTTCGGTTCTTACCTGTTTCGGTGAAGAAACGGTCTTTATGATTCTGGCTCTGGCGGTTTTCCTCTGCCGGGATAAATACGACGGGTATTATCTTCTGCTGACCGGCTTTTTCGGAACCCTGGCCAGCCAGTTTCTCAAAATGCTCTGCCGGATTCCCCGTCCGTGGGTAAGAGACCCTTCTTTTTCGGCGGTGGAATCGGCCAAAGCCGGGGCCGGGGGATATTCCTTCCCCAGCGGACACAGCCAAACGGCCGTCGGGCTGTTCGGCGGCGCGGCCTTGCTTTCCGAAAAGCGCCCGGTTCGCATTCTGCTGATTGCCCTTTGCCTGCTGGTTCCGATCTCCCGGATGTATCTCGGGGTGCATACCCCCTGGGATGTTTTGGTCGGGGCTTTGCTCGGGCTGCTTCCGGCGCTGGCTCTGCGGCCGGTTTTTCAAAAGGCCCGTACCCATTCCGGGGTTTTGGCCGCCGTTATGATCGGTGCCACCGCGCTGTGTGTGCTGTATTTGGTTTTTGTGACCTGTTTTCCGTGGAAGGAAGAGGTGCTCTCCCCGGAAAATATCGACAATCTTCTGCACGCCAAAAAGAACGGCTTTACCCTGACCGGATGTATTTTCGGGTTGGATCTTACCTGTTTTCTCGATGAAAAATTCCTGCATTTTGAAACCAAAACCACCCCGGGAATGGCCATATTAAAATTGCTTGGCGGCCTTTTGCTGCTGGTGGTATGCAAAGTCGGGCTGAGCGAACCGATGCTGCTCCTTTTCAAAGGAGAATATGCCGCCCGCTGTGTCCGGTATTTTCTGACGGTTTTCTGCGTCACCCTTGTGTGGCCCCTCTTTTTCCGGGAATGCATTCAGAAACCGCTCACCCGAAAGAAGGAAACCGCATGAAAAACATCTGTGTAATCGGCTGCGGCCGCTGGGGTTCTCTGATTGCCTGGTATCTGGACCGGCTTCACCACCGTGTCACCCTGTACGGGCGGCCCGGTTCGGCCCATATGCAGCAGTTTCTCACTACCCGTTCCAACGGGCTGCTGACCCTGCCGGAAAGCGTCGTCCTTTCTACCGATATCCAATCGGCCAAAGAAGCGGAAATTCTGGTTATTTCGGTCAATTCTCAGGGGCTTCGGGCCCTGATGCGACAGCTGGCCGATCTGCCGCTGCAAAACCCGACGGTGGTTCTTTGCATGAAGGGGTTAGAAATCGACACCGGCAAACGGCTTTCCGAAATTGCCGAAGAATATCTTCCCACCGCGAAAATCGCCGTATGGCTCGGTCCGGGCCATGTGCAGGAATTCACCCGGGGCATTCCGAACTGTATGGTGATTGACAGCCGGGATCCCGACACCAAACGGGAACTGGTGGAACAGTTCAAGGGGCCGCTCATCCGGTTCTATCTCGGAGAGGATCTGATCGGCAACGAAATCGGCGCGGCCGCCAAAAATGTCATCGGTATTGCGGCCGGAATGCTGGACGGGCTGAATCTTTCCACCCTGAAGGGGGCGCTCATGGCCCGCGGCACCCGGGAGATTGCCCGGCTGATTGCCAAAATGGGCGGCAACGAACTTTCGGCCTACGGACTTTGCCATCTCGGCGATTACGAAGCCACCGTTTTTTCCAAATACAGCCACAACCGGCAGTTCGGCGAAAATTTTGTGAAGGGCGAACCCTATCGGGATCTGGCCGAGGGGTATTATACCGTCCGGGCCATTCTGCAACTGGCCGACCGTCACGGGGTGGAACTCCCCATTTGTTCCACGGTCTATGAAATCCTGTATCATCACAAGGATACCCGCAAAGCCTTTGACGATCTGTTCGCCCGTTCGATTAAATCGGAATTTCTTCCGTAACGATTGACAAATCCGGCCGGGTGTGCTACAATATTTTCTCGTGAGCAACGGCGTTCATAAAGGCGGGGTACCGTCTTTATGGGCGTCTTAATTTTTGGGTTTCCGGCAAATTTTTCGTGGCATTTTTGTGCAGAAAAGCGGTGGAATTTTTTTAAAAAATATGCTATAATCGTAGCCGAACCATCCGGAAAACGGGACCGCTTTCCGAAGGAGAAAACCGACCCAACCCAAACGGGAAAGAGAGATGCGTATGCAGTTTTCAAAAGAAGAAGTCGCCCAATACATTGCGGAGGAAGATGTCAAGTTTATCCGGCTTGCCTTCTGCGATCTCTACGGCAACCAAAAGAACCTTTCGGTTATGCCCTATGGGATTCCCTCCATTCTGGAACGGGGAATCACCACCGACAGTGGCCAGCTTCCCGGCTTTGTGCCGAACAGCCCGATGGTGCTGCTGCCGGATCCCGCCACGCTGACGGTTTTGCCCTGGCGGCCGGAGCACGGCCGGGTGGTGCGGATGTTCTGCTCGCTTGCGAATGAGTCGGGAGAAATCCTGCCGGCCGATCTTCGCAGCCGCTTAAAGCAAACCGCCGAAAAGGCGGCGCAGGCCGGGTATACCTTTACCTTTGCCGTTCGCAGCAAGTTTTATCTTTACAAAACCGATGAAACCGGCGAAGCCACCCACGAACCGTACGACCGGGCCGGCTATATGGATATTGCCCCGCTGGATAAGGGGGAAAATGTGCGCCGGGAAATCTGTTTAACGCTGGAGCAAATGGGCATTCAGCCGGAAGGTTCCCATCACGAAAGCGAACCGGGGCAAAACGAAATCGATTTTGCCCCGGCCGATCCCCTCAAAGCGGCCGATGATGCCGTGACCTTCTGCTCGGTGGTCCACACCCTGGCCGCCCGCAACGGGCTGGCCGCGGATTTTTCCGGTGATTTCGGGGGCAACGCGGCCGACAACCGCGCCCAGGTGCGTTTTCGGGTAACGGATGCCGCCGGGAAAGACCGCACCGAAGAAATTTTTGCCCGGGTAGCCGGTTTTCTGCCTGAAATGGCGGTCTTTTTCTCGGCCGGGGAAAAATCCTTCCGCCGTTTGTTCTCCGAAAGCGCCGCGGCCCCGTCGGGGTTTTGTTCCAATGTCAAAGGGGAACTCACCGCCCGGGTAAACTGCGATCCGCGCTGCAATCCCTATCTGCTGATTTTGCTGATTCTTCAGGCGGCACTCCGGCCGGAAGGCCAAAAAGCAGCCGATTTTCCGAAGGACTACGATGAAGCCTGCCGCCTTTCCGATTCCGGCCGGCTGGTTTCCGAGGTACTGGGGAATCTTTCCGGGCTGCTCGAAAGCCGGTAGGCCGGCTCCAAGAAAAAGAAAAGGGGGAAATCCATGGATTTAATGGATCAGAGCAAGAGCCTTTTGCTGGTTTCTTCTTCGGAAAAGTTCAATGCCTCGGTTTCGCCCCTGTTTCGCCAGACCGCCTTTTCTCCGGTTGTTACCGCCGGCGATGTGGGAAGCGCCCGGCGGATTCTGTGTGAAAAAAGTTTTGATGCCGTGGTGATCAACTCGCCGCTTCCCGATGAATTCGGCACGCGGCTGGCCATGGATCTGTGTTCCTCTTCCTGCGGCATTCTGCTGCTTTTAAAGGCGGAACATTTTCCGGAGGTTTGCCAGAAAACCTCTCCTCTTGGAATTTTAACGGTTTCAAAGCCCACCTCCTCGGCCCTGCTGGTTCAGGCACTGTGGCTGTTGCGCGCCACCCGGGAGCGTCTTTTGAAAATGGAACGGAAAACCGCCACCATGGAAGAAAAGATGGCCGAAATCCGCACCGTAAACCGGGCAAAATGGGTTCTCATCGATCAAATGAAAATGACCGAACAGGAAGCCCATCGATATATTGAAAAGCAGGCGATGGATCGCTGCGTCACCAAACAGACCGTGGCGGAACAGATCCTTCTGACTTACCGAGAATCGTAAAGGAGAATCAGGATGACAAAGTATATTTTTGTAACAGGCGGCGTGGTTTCCGGTCTGGGAAAAGGCATTACGGCTGCCTCGCTCGGCCGGCTGCTCAAGTCGCGCGGGCTGAAGGTGGCTGCGCAGAAGCTCGACCCGTATATCAATGTGGACCCGGGCACCATGAGTCCCTATCAGCACGGGGAAGTGTATGTCACCGACGACGGGGCCGAAACCGATCTGGACCTCGGGCATTACGAACGGTTTATTGACGAAAATCTGAATAAATATTCCAACCTGACCACCGGAAAGGTATATTGGAATGTATTGAACAAAGAGCGCCGCGGCGAATATCTCGGCCGCATATCACCAACGAAATCAAGGATTTCGTTTATCGGGTAGGCAAACAGACCGATGCCGATGTGGTGATCACCGAAATCGGCGGTACCATCGGGGATATTGAATCCCAACCGTTTTTGGAGGCGGTCCGTCAGATTTCTCTGGAAGTCGGCCGGGAAAACAGCCTGTTCATCCATGTAACCCTGGTTCCTTTTTTAAGCGGTTCCGACGAACACAAGTCCAAACCCACCCAGCACTCCGTGAAGGAACTGCGCGGCATGGGCATCAACCCCAACATCATCGTTCTGCGGTGTGATGAACCGCTGGAAGAATCCATTTTCAAAAAGATTTCCCTGTTTTGTAATGTCAAACCCGATTGCGTGATCGAAAATATCACTCTGCCCTGCCTGTACGAAGCGCCGCTGATGCTGGAAAAATCCCATTTTTCCGAAATCGTCTGCCGGGAACTGGGTATCGGAGGGGTTCAGCCGGATCTCACCGAATGGACCGAAATGGTCGAACGCATCAAATCCCGTGAAAAGGAAGTTCATATCGGCCTGGTGGGAAAATATGTCCAGCTGCATGACGCCTACCTGTCGGTGGCCGAAGCCATGCGGCACGCCGGGTACACCCTGAACACCCATATCCGGATTCACTGGATTGATTCCGAACCCCTGAACGAAGCCAATTACCAGAAATTGCTCGCCGGGCTGGACGGCATCATTGTGCCAGGCGGTTTCGGCAGCCGCGGAATCGAAGGCATGATTCTGGCGGCCCGCTATGCCCGGGAAAACGATATTCCCTACTTCGGCATCTGCCTGGGTATGCAGATCATGGTCATTGAATACGCCCGGAATGTGGCCGGAATCCGGGGCGCCCACTCGGGAGAATTCGACGAACTGTGCAAAGACAAGGTCATCGATTTCATGCCGGGGCAAAGCGACGATATCGACAAGGGCGGCACCCTGCGTCTGGGCGCCTATCCCTGCGAAATCAAACCGGGTACGGTAATGGAGCGCTGCTATCAGGCCTCCGAAATTTCCGAACGGCATCGGCATCGGTATGAATTCAACAACGAATACCGCCAGGTGCTCACCGACGCCGGGCTGACCCTTTCGGGCCTTTCCCCCGACGGCCGGCTGGTGGAAACCGTGGAACTTTCCGACCGGGATTTCCATGTCGGGGTTCAGTTCCATCCGGAATTCAAGTCCCGTCCCAATAAAGCGCATCCCCTGTTTCGTGGCTTTATCGCCGCCGCTTTGAAAAAAGCCTCTTTAAAAAATGATTGATCTTCCGGCCGCCGGGAATTTTCCCGGCGGCTTTCTTTTAAACCGGCAAACCCTGCCCCGGGAAAAGATCCGGTGTTTTTTGACTGCCGGCAACCCGAACCTCCCCGCCCGGCGCCCCCTTGCGCACCGCCGCGCAAAAGCCAAACGAAACGGTGGATAAACCGTCCGGAAACACAAAAAAAGCGGCGTTACCGCCGCGACACAACCTGATGTATCGTTTGTCTGCAGACTGAAGCTCCCTCTGTTTACAGAGGGAGCTTTTTACGGTTGATTGTTTTTCCCGGGCCTCGGCCGGCCCGTGCGTTTTTAAATCAAAGAATCTCCGGCAGGCCGAGCATCCCGGCCAGAACATTGCCGATCCCGCGAGCCATGCGGTAAAACCCGAGATCGTTCGGGTGACACCCATCGACCGTGCAGCTTTGTTTGAGCGGCCCGTCCAGCAAACGGGAGCCGTCAACAAAGGCCACATTCCGATCCCCCGCGGCGACGGCTTTTTCATAACTTTCCTCAATAATCCGACGGCGGGCACGAAATGCTTCGGTTAAAACCGGTACCGGGGCTGTTACCATGAGAATCGGCACCTGCGGATGGGCCTTTCGTACCGTTTCGTAAAACGGAAAATGGGTAGCCTTCAAATGCTCGGGGCTGGGGGTATTATGATCATAATCCAACACAAAAGCCAGCATATCCTGCCGGGCAATGTATTCCGCCATCACCGGTTCCCCTTTGGCATTGCCGGAAAAGCCGAAATTGAGGCGGTTCACCCCCAGACGCTGACAAATGATCGCGTCATACGCATTGCCGGGGCGGGAAGCCGCCGCGCCGTGGGTAATCGACGAGCCGTAAAAAACCACCGGTTTTTCCCCCATCCGGTAGGGGGTTCCCTTTGAAAGGGAGGAAAGACCGCTGATCCCGATTTTACAATCGAGAACCGGCATAAAGACCGGCAGATACAGCACATATTCCCGGTTTTCCTTCGGAAGACTCAGGCAGCCCTCATATTCCCCGTAAGCGGATTCCACCGTCGGCAGACGGAAGGTATTGACAAAGGTTTCGGTCTGATCGGCTTCCACCCGATAAAGATCGATGCCCGAAACCCCGCAGGGGCTCATAATCGTAGGAAAACAATCCGGTTTCAGCCGGGCATGGATCGCAATATAAGGAGAATCGGTGGCAAACCGGATGCGGCCGCCGGTGCATTCTTCCCCAAAGCCCGAAAGAATCGGAAAATCCTCCGGCAGTCGGCGGAAAGAATGAGCCGGGTCGCACAGACCGTACACGGTAAAAGGAGCCTGTTTGGCATCGTACCACACCAGATCTTCCTTTTCCACCTTGCCCGGAACAATCATATTCTGATCAACAATTTTCCCCATGCTGTTTCCTCCTCACCGGCCGGTAGAACCAAACCCTCCGTCGCCCCGCAGGGTTTCGTCCAGTTGATCCACTTCACAGAATTCCGCAGGCAAAAAAGGCAGAATGACCAATTGGGCAATGCGTTCCCCGTTGGCAATTTCCCGTTCGGTATCGGTATCGTTGTGCAGCGCCACCATATATTCGCCGCGATAATCGCTGTCGGCTACCCCGACACAGTTTGCCGGGCGCAGCCCCTGTTTGGCCGCCAGACCGCTCCGGGCAAAAATGGCCCCGAAATAACCGTCCGGCACCGCAATGGCCAGCCCGGTTCCCACCTTGGCGGTGGCATGAGGGGCAATTTCCAGCGTGGGGGTTTCCAGGCAGGCGTACAGATCATAGCCGGCCGCTTTTTCGCTTCCCCGGGTGGGGATCACCGCCCCATCCCGCAATTTCTGAATTTCAATTTTCATGCCTTACTCCTGCACCGTGATCACGGTGCCTTCCTTTCTGGTTGCATTCATATCAATCAGCCGTTGATTTTCGCTTCCGCGGAATTTCAGCCGCAGATTTTTCTTTTCCTTTTCATACCGCCCGTCCACCAATACATCGATATAGGAAAGCATTTCCTCGGTAACGGGGGTGTGGGGATAACTGCCCGGAGTCAGTAGCTGTTCCAGTACAAAACCGGTGTAACACCAAATGTCTTTTTGGGGAAGCTGGCGGCGGATACAGCTGAGCAGCGCCGTCAGGGTCGGCTGATTGGCCGGTTCAAACGGTTCCCCCCCGAGAAGGGAAAACCCCCGTACAAAATCCGGCCGAAGCAGAGAGAGGATTTCCTGTTGGGTTTGCGCGGTAAAGGGCTGACCGTAATGAAAATCCCAGGTTACTTTGTTAAAACAGTCCTCACAGGCATTGGTACAGCCGGACACAAACAGCGCCACCCGTACACCGGGACCGTTGGCAATATCCCGACGCTTAATTTCTCCGTAATACATAGGCTTACAGATGCAATACCCTTTCTTTGATTTCCTGCGTTCTGCCCTGGTTCCAGAACTGGGTGCCGATGTATCCGCAGGTACGGCGGGCCACATTCATTTTCGACTGATCGGTATTGCCGCAATTCGGGCATTTCCAGATCAGTTTTCCGCTTTCGTCCTCTACAATTTCAATTTCGCCGTCATATCCGCACACCTGGCAATAGTCACTCTTGGTGTTCAGTTCGGCGTACATGATGTGATTGTAGATATACTTCATCACTTCCAGCACCGCTTCGATGTTGTTCTGCATATTCGGAACCTCCACATAGGAAATCGCTCCGCCGGGAGAAAGCGCCTGGAATTTGGCTTCCAGCTCCAGTTTTTCGAACGCGTCAATCGGTTCGGTAACATGAACATGATAACTGTTGGTGATATAGGAACGATCGGTAACCCCTTTGATGATGCCGAAGCGCTTTTGCAGGCATTTGGCAAACTTGTAGGTGGTGCTTTCCAGCGGCGTTCCGTACAGCGAATAATCGATATTTTCCGCCGCCTTCCATTTAGCGGTGTATTCGTTGAGTTTCCGCATGATGGCCAGCCCGAGTTCCTCCCCGGCCGGTTCGGTCAGCTTTTTGCCGGTCAGCGCATACACACACTCCCACAGCCCGGCATACCCCAGCGAAAGGGTGGAATAGCCGCCGTGCAGCAGCTTGTCAATGGTTTCGCCCTTGTTCAAACGGGCCAGCGCTCCATGCTGCCACAGAATCGGAGCCGCATCCGACAGCGTGCCGGTGAGGCGTTCGTGACGGCATTGCAGCGCCCGGTGGCAAAGTTCCATGCGCTCATCAAAGACCTTCCAGAATTCCTCCAGACTGCCGTTGGCGCTCAACCCGATATCCACCAGGTTCACGGTAACAACCCCCTGGTTAAAGCGGCCGTAATACTTCGGCTGGCCGTTTTCATCCACATACGGGGTCAAAAAGCTGCGGCAGCCCATGCAGGTATAGCAATGGCCTTCGCCGTTTTTGTCAATTTTGTTCTGCAGCATGATTTTTTCGGAAATATAATCCGGCACCATGCGTTTGGCCGTGCATTTGGCCGCCAGTTCGGTCAAATACCAGTATTTGGATCCTTCGGAAATGTTGTCCTCTTCCAACACATAAATCAGCTTCGGGAAGGCCGGAGTAATCCAGACGCCCTTTTCGTTTTTCACGCCCTGATAACGCTGTTTGAGAACTTCTTCGATAATGAGCGCCAAATCGTGTTTGGTTTGCGGATCCTTGGCTTCGTTCAGATACATGAACACCGTTACAAAGGGAGCCTGGCCATTGGTGGTCATCAGCGTAACCACCTGATACTGAATCATCTGAACCCCGCGGCGGATTTCTTCCAGCAGGCGTTTTTCGGCGATTTTTTCCACCTTATCCCGGGTCACAATGTCCCCGATATCGGAAAGTTCTTCCGCCACTTCCCGGCGGATTTTTTCACGGCTGACCTGTACAAACGGTGCCAAATGGGTCAGACTGATGCTCTGACCGCCGTACTGACAGGAGGCCACCTGGGCAATGATCTGCGTTGCGATATTGCAGGCCGTGGAAAAACTGTGCGGCTTTTCAATGAGGGTGCCGGAAATAACCGTGCCGTTCTGCAGCATATCCTCCAGATTCACCAGATCGCAGTTGTGCATATGCTGAGCAAAATAGTCGGCATCGTGGAAATGCAGAATCCCCTGTTCGTGCGCCTCGACCACATCTCTGGGCAGCAGAATCCGACGGGTGATATCCTTGCTGACCTCGCCGGCCATATAGTCCCGCTGAACCGAGTTGACCGTCGGGTTTTTATTGGAATTTTCCTGTTTGACCTCTTCGTTGTTGCATTCAATCAACGACATGATCTGTTCGTCGGTAGTGTTCGATTTCCGTACCAGCGCCCGGGTATACCGATAGGTAATGTAGTTTCTGGCAACACTGAAGGCGCGCTGATTCATGATCTGGTCTTCCACCATATCCTGAATTTCTTCCACGCTCAGAGAACGGTTGATGTTGCTGCAGGCCATTTCCACATCTTCGGCAATCCGCTTGATCTGAATCGGCGTCATGCGTTCACTGGCCACAACGCTTTCGTTGGCTTTTGCGACCGCGCGAACGATTTTCTGTGCGTCAAAATCGGTTTCCCGCCCGCTTCGTTTGATGATTTTCATAAAGACACCTCCACTGTTGAAACCACAATATATTGTGGATATGGAAAAAATAAATCGCAACTTATAAGCATTTGAGCCTTATTATTATAACACACAAAATCACAAATGCAAGCGAAAAAGGGGACAAAAATATAATTTGTGAAAATCACCAAATTTTCTCCGCTTTTTTTGTCGGCGGCACCAGTCTTTTTCAAATCTCCCGTTTTTAAAAAGCCGACCAAAAGAGTCGGCAGGAGGGACTCAAAGGAACCGATCGAAAGATACGGCGAAAGGCCCCGCAAAAACAATCGGCGAAAGCAGGAAGCACAACCGGAAAAGAACGCCGACATATCCGGGCAGCAAAAAGCCGCCCCCGATTGGGGGCGGCCGTTTATTTGCTCAAAATCTCTGGTTCAACGAAATCAGCGAGCCAATTTCTTTTTGGTGATAACCAGGGCAGCAGCCAGAGCCATCATCGCCAGGCCGGCAAAGAGAACTACATCAACAGCATCAGCCGTTCCGGCTTTGGCCGGGATTTCGTCAGCGCCGAGGATATAATTGGCGGTCAGATCTGCCGTGAAGATCAGCTTGCCGTTTTCGAATTTGGAATCGATCTTGACGAACTGATCGTTATCACGAGAAGTATAAACCGCAAAGTTTTCGTACTTCTTGGTCAGGTCTTCGCCCTTGTCGCCGGCGTTGGTCAGGTCGATGGTTACTTCGCCATTGTGTTCGCCTTCGAGGAGGTCTACATACAGAGAATCAAAGAAGAAACCGGCAAGATTGGCCTTGCTTTCGGTCTTGATTTCTTCTTCAGGCTGGTATTCAACGAACTGCAAATCGCCCGGCAGCACCGGATCCGCATTCTTAACAGAAATGTTATCAGCAGCCTTGACTTCTTTTTCAAGTTTGTATTCTTCCTTGAATTCTTCGTACTTGCAGCCTTCATGGATGCAATAAAGACGAATTTTACCGTTCTTTTCAGCGGTTGCTTTTTCGACGATTTCAACAACCAAACTGTGGCCGAGAGCCGCTACTTCATCCCGTTTCTGAACATCCTGGCAACGGGAGCATTCATAGTTGGTGTAGCCAGCTTCCGTACAGGTCGGCTCAACCGTATTCTTTTTCACATAATCGTGGCCGAGTTTATTCACCTTTTTGTCGGTGGTTTCATCGCAGCGAGAGCATTTGTAAACATCCATCCCGTCTTCGGTGCAGGTCGGAGCCACGCACTGATCGTCCAGCTTCACGGTGAAGTCATGGCCGAGGGCCTTGCCCTTTTCGGTTTTGGTTGCATCGCAGCGTTTGCACTTATAATTGGTGGTGCCGGGTTCGGTGCAGGTAGCGGTCGAAGTTCCGACAATTTCCCAATCATGATCCAAAGCCGGAATGGTTTCGGAACTCAGTTTCAGGCCGCATTTTTCGCAGACAACGGCCTTTTCACCGGTGGTTTCGCAGCCGGCTTCTTTGGTGATGACTTCCTTTTTGGTGTGGTCCGCATTCTGGAGGTAGAACCCGGTGTTCAGGGCTTCTACATTCAGTTTTTTGTTTTCTTCAAAACGGCAGCCGTCCATCCAATTAAAGGTAAAGGTATATTCCCCGTCTGCTGCCGGTTTTGCAAAGTATACATCCATCAGATGGCCGGTAGCCTTTACGCCACCTTTGGTAGGATTGGCATCCAGCACGCACTGGAACCCGGTTTTCTCGGTTCCCTCCGGGCTCGTACCGACAGTCCCGCCAAGGGTAACTTCAATATCCTTGATCGCACCTTTGATGATGCTTCTGAACCCACTATCGACTTCTTCACTATCTGCAATAGCCAACAGATTATCATCGCTCAAAATCTGAAACCGAATAACAAATAAATCAGCATCATCGGCCAAATAGTCCACATATACCGGGACCTTCAGATATCCGTTGGCCTCCACCACTTCGCCGATACGGAATTTGACATCCACAGCGGTTTCATCCGCATGGGCAGCCATCATCGGAACAAGCAGAGAGGCAATCATTACGACAGAAATCAAAAGAGCCAAGACTTTCTTTTTCATAAGATTCACCTTTTCCTTTTTACAGTTTTTTCGTTTCTAAGTTTGCCCGGCAGGGACTTCACTTTAGTTTAATTATACACAAAAACAAGCACTTGTCAATAGCAATTTTCAAATTGATTGCCAATTTTTCCGGCAAAAAATGGCTTTTTCCGTCCCCTTTTGGCAAAAACGCCTCGCTTTTTTGTATTTCCGCGAAATCCGGCGGCCTGCCGACCGATTCAAAGCGGCAGCGGCCGGAATTATTCCAGCCCGGCCAGCCACTTCTTTAACAAGGAAAGATCCCTGGTATCAATGGTGCCGTCCCGGCTTAAATCGGCATAATCCTCCCGAAAATCCGTCACCGGCAGATTGGCCAGCCGTTTTTTCAGCACCGAAAGATCGGTGGTGTCAATGACCCCATCCCCGTTGATATCGCCCACCGTCGGAGCCGTTACCGTTACGCTTACCGCGGCATCCGGGAGGGATTCTTCCACCTCCCCGTCGGAATAGCAGCCATCGGTCATTTGAATGGAATAGGTTCCGGCCTGCCGGGCATAAAATGAAAAGGTCGCGGTGTAGGCGCCGTCGGTGGCGACAACCACCCGGAAGGCTTCCCCCTGACGGGTCACGCCGTTCGGCAGAGCAGTTGCCTCCAACGATCCCGGCACCTTTAAGGTATAGGAAAGCGCGTACATGGAATCTGCTTCCACCTGCACCGTGAGCGTGAAGGCTTCCCGAACCGCCACTTCCGAATTGGAAACCGTCAGTTCCGCTCCGGAAGCCGACGGACAAACCGCCGCCCCCAGCAGCCAAAGCAGCCCGATCAGAAAGCCGCCGATTTTGCGGGCCCGTTTTCGTAAATTCATAGTTATCCTTTCTGCTTTTCCGGGAAAACCCGGGCCTGATGGCTTTTGATGCGTTTTGATTTCGTTTAATAAAGGACAGCAAGGCTCCCCTTTCCGGGGAGCCGCAGTTTGTCATGATACTGAAAGGAACGCTCAGTGGGTTGTGGCCAGCAATTTCCGCAGAATCGCCAAATCCGCAACATCCACATGACCGTTGGAATCCAGGTCCGGACCGTAAGCCGGATATTGCTCCGAAGAAACAATGTGATGTTTGAGCAAAATCAAATCGAGAACATCCACTTTCCCGTCGTTATCGATATCGCCTCTTTTGAAGGAAGCCACCGTAATCAGGCAGGTCGAACCGAGCAGTGCCACTTCGTCGGCCCCGGTGTAGGCTTTTACCTTCAGAACAACCTGAGCATTGCCGACGATTTTTCCTTCAAAGTTCAGGTAAGCAACGCAGTCGTCGGTATCGGCGTTGGTGTTATAGTTCACCGTAACCGTATTGCCGTTAAGGACGGCCGTTCCGCGAACCCCGTTCAGCACTTCGGTGAGCGCAACCCCCTCGGCGGCTTCCACCGTGATTTCCAGCCTGGTAACGCCGGGGTTATCCCGAATCATCAGCGGAACCAAAGTTGAGGACCCCAAAGCAACGGTCGCATCTTCAAAATAGACAGCGCCGGTTCCGAAAAGATCGCCGGCACCGATATGCCCGTCATCGGTATTAACGGTATAGGCCGCGGCGCTCAGAGAAAAGGCCGAAAAAACCAGCAGTACGGCCAGGAAAATCGAAAGGATTTTTTTCATCATGCACAACCTCGTTTCAGTATTGTCCTTCCTTTTTGGTCTGCTTTCCTCAGTTTAGCATAATCAGCGCATTTTGTCAATTCTATTTTTGCCGCTTTTCCCCAAAAAACAGTTGCTTTCCGGGCAAAAACTTGATAAAATAACACTTGGAAAATTTTTTCATACAAATTGACAAAAAGCGGAGGAATCCGAATGTGGCTCGGTTTGGATATCGGCGGCACCAAATGTGCCGTTCTCGCCGGAAAACTTACCTCCTCCGGCATGGTTGTTTGTGAAAAAAAGGTTTTTGCCACGGCAGAGGCTCCCGATCCGCGGCAAATGCTGCCGCTGCTCATTCGGGCCGGAAAAGAAATTTGTCCAAATCCGAAGGCCGTCGGGGTTTCCTGCGGCGGTCCGCTGGATGCCGAACGGGGAGTGATTCTTTCTCCGCCGAATCTGCCGGGGTGGGATGAAGTTCCGATTTGCCGGATGCTTCGGGAGGCTTTTGACTGCCCGGCGGTGCTTTGCAACGATGCCGATGCCTGTGCGCTGGCCGAATGGAAATTCGGAGCCGGAGCCGGCTGCCGCAACCTGGTATTTCTGACCTTTGGAACCGGGCTGGGGGCCGGCCTGATTCTCAACGGGGCTCTGTACCCCGGGAGCTGCGGCATGGCCGGAGAAATCGGCCATGTCCGACTGAGAAAAACCGGCCCGATCGGCTACGGAAAGCCCGGCAGTGCCGAAGGCTTTTGCAGCGGAGGGGGCATTGCCCAACAGCTTCACGCCGCCGGAATCCGTGACCGGTTTCCCACCGCGGCGGCGGCCGCGGCCGCCGCCCGGGCCGGAGAACCCGTGGCGCAGGCTGTTTTTTATAAGTGCGGTGAGCATCTCGGGGAAATCTGTTCCCTTCTGATTGATTTGCTCAACCCCGAAAAAATCGTCATCGGCAGCATTTTTGCCCGGTGCGAAGATTTGCTGCGTGAGCCCATGCAGCAGATCATTGACCGGGAGGCTCTCTCTCGGTCCGCCCGGGCCTGTTCGGTGGTTCCGGCCGCTTTGGGAGAAACTCTCGGGGATGTGGCCGCACTGGCCGTCGCCGCCGATCCGGCCGCGCGGCAGAATTTTTCGATGTCAAGGAGGAAGGAAAAATGATCACACAGGCCGGTTTATTACAGCGGTTTCCCGATTTGGATCCATCGGTTCTGACCGCCGCCAAAAGCCTGCTGATTGAAACCTTCGGGCAGGGCGGAAAGCTGCTCATCGCCGGCAACGGCGGCAGCAGCGCCGACGGGGAACACATCGCCGGAGAACTGATGAAGGGATTTCTTCTTCGCCGTACCCCGGAGGAATCTCTGCTTCGTGCCGTTTGTGATGCCGGTCTTCCGCGGGAAAAGGCCGAAAAACTGCAGAAAGGGCTTCCCTGTCTGCCTCTTGCCGCTTTTTCCTCCCTTTGTACCGCCGTATCCAACGACAGGGATCCTGCCCTGATTTTTGCCCAGGCCGTCCTGGCACTCGGACGAAAAGGGGACTGCCTGCTGGCCCTGAGCACCTCCGGCAATTCGGAAAATGTAGTGGCAGCCGCTCAGGTGGCCCGCGCCCTCGGGCTGCGGGTGCTTTCTCTGACCGGGAAAACCGGCGGCCGCCTAAAGGCTCTTTCGGACTGCTGTCTGTGTGTCGGCGAAACCGAAACCTATCGGGTTCAGGAGATGCATCTGCCGGTTTACCACTGGCTTTGCGCCGAAATCGAACAGCATTTTTACGGACAGGAAAGCGCTTCCCCGTTTTCGGAATCAACCCAAAAACGCGAAACGCCGCCCGTCGGGGTCAGTACCTGTTTGTGCAAAAAAACGGGGGAGGAATTCTTCCGGCAATGCCGGGAGGCCGGTGTTACCCATCTGGAGCTTTCCTTTTCCACCTATGAAAAATCCATGGCCATCGATTTTGCCCGGTATCGGGATTGGGCCGATCGCTACGGGCTGACTTTATGGTCGATGCATCTGCCCTTCCTGCCCTTTTCCACCCTGAATCCGGCCAGCGACGACGAAACCGTTCGCCGGTTTACCGTCGGCTTTTTTGAACAGCTGATGAAGGAAGCGCACGAACAGGCCGGCATTTCCCGGTTTGTTCTGCACCCGAGCGGCGAGCCGATTCACGAACGCGACCGGGAAATGATGATGAAACAGGCGGTTATATCGCTGCGGGAACTGTGCGATATCGCCCGGGGGTTGGGCTGCGTGATTGCGGTGGAGAACCTTCCGCGAACCTGCCTTGGCCGGGATGCCGACGATATGGCCGAATTGCTGGCCGCCGATCCCGATTTACGATTTTGTCTTGACAACAACCATCTTGCCGGGCAGCCCTACGGGGAATTTCTCCGGCGGTTCGCCCATCGTCTGGAAACGGTGCATCTTTCCGATTATTACGGAAAAGACGAATGCCATTTGCTCCCCGGAGAGGGAACGGTGGATTTTTCCGGGCTGCTTTCCGAGCTGGTCCGTATCGGATATACCGGTCCGTTTTTATATGAAGTTTCCCCCGGGAAACCGGAAAACGGACAATTTGCCGCGATTTCTCCGTTGGGCACCCGTCTTTTAACCCGAAAAGCCCAGCTGACCCCAAAGGATATCCGGGATGCATTCGACCGGTTTTTTGCCGGATAAAAATAAACATAATTTTCAGGAGGAAAATACGATGTTAGTCAATTTGAATGATGTTTTGCCGCAGGCCCAAAAGGAACACTACGGGGTCGGCCTTTTCAACACCATCAACCTGGAAATGGCCCAGGGGGTTCTTGCCGCCGCGCAGGAAACCGGTTCCCCGGTCATTATCGGAACCGCCGAAGTGCTGCTGAACTGCTCTTCCCTTTTCGAACTTTCGGGAATGCTGCTGCCGCTGGCCAAAAAAGCCGAGGTTCCGGTGGTTCTGCACTTTGATCACGGTCTGACCGAAGAAAAGGTCAAAGAAGCCATCGACTGCGGATTCACCTCGGTTATGTATGACTGTTCCACCCTCTCTTTTGAGGAAAACATCGCCGCCGTGGCCAAAATGGTGGAATATGCCCATGCCCGGGGCGTTACCGTAGAGGGAGAACTCGGCCATGTCGGTTCCAACGCCAACGCCGCGGACGAAAGCATTTATACCGATCCGGACAAGGCCGCCGAATTTGCCCGCCGCACCGGAGTGGATGCCCTGGCCGTTGCCATCGGCACGGCCCACGGAACCTATCATTCCAAACCGAAACTCGCTTTGGATGTGCTGGAAAAAATTGCCGCTGCCGTGGAGGTTCCGCTGGTTCTGCATGGCGGAAGCGGTCTGAGCGACGAAGATTTTAAGGCCTGCATTGCCAGAGGCATTGCGAAGGTCAACATCTTCACCGATTTGAATATCGCCGCCGAAAAGGCTGCTTATGACGGCTACCGGGAGGGTCTCGGCTACAGCAAGGTGATGCCGTCCGTTACGGCGGCGGTTCATGATGCCGCCCTAAAAAAAATGACCGTCTTTGAAAGCGGCCGCTATAAGGAGATTCTCTGATGCCGTACTCGTGGATTCAGATTCTGTGGTTTTTTCTGATTTATGCCTTTCTCGGATGGTGTTCCGAAGTGGTCTTTGCCGCCGTACACCGGGGCGTGTTTGTCAACCGCGGTTTTTTAAACGGCCCGGTTTGCCCGATTTACGGATTCGGTGTCACCGGCATTGCGGTAGCCTTGTACCCCATTGCCTCCAATACCGCCCTGTTGTTTCTCGGTTCGGTGCTGCTGACCAGCTTTATCGAATGGCTGACGGGGTTTGTTCTTGAAAAAATTTTTCATCAAAAATGGTGGGATTATTCCGAACGCCCTTTCAATGTGAAAGGCTATATCTGTCTGGAATTCTCCCTGCTTTGGGGCTTGGCCGGGGTATTTGTCATCCGGGTGGTTCATGCCCCGATTGCCGCTCTGACCCAGAAACTTCCCTTCCGCCTTTCGGTGATTCTGCTCTGTGTGCTGTATGCCATTTTCCTTGCGGACTTTTTGCTGACCCTGATCGAATTGCTGAAGCTGCCGAAAAAGATCCGTGCCATGCAGGAAACCGAAAAGCAGCTCAATGCCCTTTCAGAAAAAATCGGCGGAAAATTGTCTGATACCGCCATTCGGCTCAAGGAAAAGAGCGGCGAAGTCCGGGAAAAATGGGATCAGTCGGAAACCAAAGAGGAACTGGAAAAGAAAAAACAACGGTTGGAGGAAAAATACCGGGCGCTTTCCGAAAAGAAGAGTTTTACCCATCGCCGTATTTTGAAAGCCTTCCCGAATCTTACCGATCGGCTGCGTAAAAAATAATCCGCCCGACGGATGGTTTGCAAAGTCCCCGGCTCCCTCTGACGAGGGAGCCGGGGACTTTTTGAATTTTCCGACCTGTACACGCCAAATCAAAAACGGGCAAAGCGAGGGGCGGAAACGAAGGTTTTTGCGAAGGGAGAGAAAAGAAAAAAGCCTTGATGCAGCCGATTATTTTATTGCCATACCGGCCCCATTTCGCCCAAATTGCGGAGTGCTTTTTTGCGGTTTGCACGCTTCAAACGCCCTCCCTCAGTCGGCTGCGCTGACATCCCTTTCAGAGGGAGGCGGGGCCTTTTTTGAATTTTCCGGCCGGAACAGGCTATAACAATAGCCGTTTTCAAAAAAAGTCCGGCATTCCCCGGCAAGATCGGCCGGGCAGACGGCGTGAAAATCCGTTATTCCGGTTCCCACGGCTTTAAAATAGGCTTCTTTGGCGGTCCACCCGGCAAAAAAGCGGCGCAGCCATTCCTCGTCGTAAACCATTTCTCCCGGTGCGGCCTCCAGGGGGGGCCAGCCGGCCCGTTCCCTTTCGGAAAACACCCGATCAAACAGCCGCCGACGCACCGGGCGGATGCGTTCCACATCGGCCCCCACCGGGACATCGCTGACCGCGCAGAACGCCCGATCGGCACTGTGGGAAAGGCTGACAAACAGCGGCGAATCCGCAAGGAAAGGCTGCCCGGAGGGGCGTTTTTGAATCTGCCGCATTTCGCAGCCGGCCAGTTCGGCACAAAGTTTCCTTGCCAACAGGCTGCGCTCTTGGGCGTCGGGCCCTTTTCGGGCCAGTATTTCCGCCTGTTGAGTCGGGGACAGTTTTCCAAAAAGGTTTTCGTAATCCTGCCGGGAAAGTTCCCGGATAGACTGTGACAAAAATTGCAGCATCAATTATTTTTCCTTTTGCAAACGCTGAATTTGATCCCGTAGTTTGGCGGCATATTCGAATTCCAGCATCCGGGCCGCTTCCTGCATCTGACGGGTAAGCGAACGGATCTGGGCTTCCCGCATTTCCTTGGTAAGGTGTTCCTTCTTTCTTCCGGGAACTTTGGAGGAAGAAATTTCCAGAACATCCCGCACCTCTTTAACCACCGTTTTGGGGGTGATGCCGTGCCGGGCGTTATATTCCTGCTGAATTTCCCGACGGCGCTGCGTTTCCACAATGGCCCGTTCCATGGAATCGGTTACGGTATCGGCATACATAATCACGGTTCCGCCGGCATTTCGCGCCGCCCGTCCGATGGTCTGAATCAGGGAGGTTTCACTTCGCAAAAATCCCTCTTTGTCGGCATCCAGAATGGCCACCAGCGAAACTTCCGGAATATCCAGCCCCTCCCGAAGGAGGTTGATGCCGACCAGCACATCAAATTCGCCGTTACGCAGATCCCGGATGATTTCCATGCGTTCCACCGTATCGATATCGTGATGCATATAGCGAACCCGAATGCCGGCATCGGTCAGAAATTCCGTAAGATCCTCTGCCATTTTTTTGGTAAGGGTAGTCACCAGCACCCGTTCTTTGCGTTCGCATCGCAGATGGATTTCCCCGATGAGATCGTCCATCTGCCCTTCGCTTTCCCGAACCGAAATTTCCGGATCCAAAAGCCCGGTCGGGCGAATGACCTGTTCCACGATTTGAGCGGCTTTTTGCTTTTCAAATTCGCCGGGGGTGGCCGAAACAAAGACAGCCTGATGAATATGCCGGTAAAATTCCTCAAAATTCAGCGGGCGGTTGTCATAGGCGCTTTCCAGGCGGAAACCGTATTGCACCAGATTTTCCTTTCGGGCCCGGTCCCCTCCGTACATTCCCCGGACCTGCGGCAGGGTGACATGGGATTCATCCACAAAAAGCAGAAAATCATCGGGGAAATAATCCAGCAGAGTACAGGGAGTGCTGCCCCGTTTGCGCCCGGCCAGAACCCCCGAATAGTTTTCGATGCCCTTGCAGGTACCGACTTCCCGGAGCATTTCCATATCGTATTCGGTGCGCTGGCGGATGCGCTGCGCCTCAATCAGCTTGCCGTTTTCGGTGAAGTAGCGCACCCGATCTTCCATTTCCTCCAAAATCCGCGCAATCCCCTGCTCCTGTTTTTCGGGCGGAATGATATAGTGAGAAGCCGGATAGATGGCGACATGGCTGAGGGTGTTTTTGACCTCTCCGGTCAGCACATTGATTTCGGAAATCCGGTCGATTTCGTCCCCGAAAAATTCCACCCGAATGGCGTTTTCATAGGAATAAGCCGGGTAAATATCCACCGTATCGCCCCGAACCCGGAATTTGTTGCGTACAAAATTGATATCGTTTCGTTCATACTGCAGCGCCACCAATTTTCGAACCAGTTCATCCCGTTCTTTCTGCATTCCCCGGCGCAGGGAAATCACCATTTTCCGGTAATCAATCGGGTCGCCGAGGGTATAAATGCAGGAAACGCTGGCCACGATGATGACATCCCGGCGCTCCGAAAGGGCGCAGGTCGCACTGTGCCGCAATTTGTCGATTTCATCGTTGATGGCGGAATCCTTTTCGATATAGGTATCCGTGCCGGGAATATAGGCTTCCGGCTGATAATAATCGTAATACGATACAAAATACTCCACCGCATTCTCCGGGAAAAATTCTCTGAACTCACTGCAAAGTTGTGCGGCAAGGGTTTTATTATGAGCCAAAACCAGTGTGGGGCGGTTGACATTGGCAATCACATTGGCCATTGTGAAGGTCTTTCCCGAACCGGTGACGCCCAGCAAAACCTGCTCTTTCATGCCCTGATTGATTCCGTCGGTCAGCTTTTCTATCGCCTGGGGCTGATCGCCGGTCGGCTGATAGGGAGAAACCAATTGAAAATGATCCATGCATATCCTCTTTCTTTCCGATTCTCACGCTTTTTCTCTTTGGGCCAAAGCCGGCCCGGGCAGCCTTATTTCGGCAAAAATTCCGCCGGTTTTCCCCGGGTGGCCGCTTCAAAAGCACCCTCTCAGATTCCGAAAGCGGAATCTGCCCCTTTTCCCGGGGCCTTTTGCCCGTCTGTTTTTTACTATAACACACCCAAAGGAAAATAACAAGAAAACCGAAAAATTTCCGCCGCCGGGAACCCCCGACGGCGGAAAAAGAATGAATTTCTCAGTGCATCCGGCACACCAGATTCAGCGAATTCACATTCTGCTCATTCAAAGCAGTCCAGTTGATTTCGCCGTATTCGCTGACATAGCTGTCCCCCGATTCCGGATGGCTTCCGTCGGTATAAACATCAATATACAGCGTCTTGGTTTCCACATCGATACGCAGCGTAAAGTCATAGGTGCTGGAAGCGTCTTCACAGCGAATCTGCAAAAATTGCGTGTCGATCCTTCCGCTGTTCTTCAGCAGGTATTCGCCCTTGCCGTTGACATCGAATTTCACCAGCAGTTCTCCGTTGGCATTGCGAACGGCCACGCCGTCGAAGGTAGACGAAGAGGTGAGAATCTTATAGAAGTTTTCGGCCGCTTCGGCACCCATTTCGTTGTAGCGGATCTGGGTATAGTGCATATTCGAATACATATAGTTGCAGCCCTTGAAGGAAGGAACCAGGTTATAGTTGGCCCCGTTCCACTCTTCCGGTGTCTGCGGAAGGGTATTTGCAAAGCTGGCATAACTGTCGCAGGATTCCGTCAGCCAGGAAACGGTGAACAAATCGTCGCGTTTGGCGCTCAAACGATACTGCGCCCGGCGGGCCATGGTCGAAGAAGCGCTCAGAACCTTGTTCAGCGAATTCGACACCCCACGGCAGGAGCGGACGGCAATAATGGTGCCGTACTGCAGCTGCGGGCAGTCCGCCATCAGATCGTTATGCATCTTTTCGTAGTACTGCGCGTACAGCTTGTCGTTATAAATGGTGTAGCGATTCGAATCAAAATTTGTTTCGTTGCTTTCTCCCTGGTTCCAGGCATAGAAAGTCGTGGCGATTTCGTAATTCTTCGAAAGAGCCGAATAGGTTTCGTTGAAGGCGTTGACGGCGCGCTTATACAGATAATAGCCGTCCCACGTATTCCAGCCTCGATCTTCGGAATTGTATTTCAATTCCTTATAATTGCCCTGCTCGTTGGCGTCCTTTTCCCACTGAGCCAATGAGGTCGAGCCAACGCCCAATTGCAGAACCACAACCTTTTCGCCACTGAGCTCATACCAGCGGGCCGCATAGGCCGGGGCAAAGCCGCCCTGTTTGGTACGGTAATTTGTGGAATATTCAAAAGCGGGAGAAAGCGAAGTCACCGCGCCGGAGGTGGACATATACACCGCCCCGTAGGGAGCTGCCGTCGGTTCCTCGCTGAGTTGCCACTTTCCGCCCGACTGTCTGACAATGCCCATTTCTTCCGCAAATCCGGCCCCTTCGGAGTTGCTCTGCCCGATCACCAGCATAATAGCGATCCGTTCTTTTTTGTCGGGTTCGGAGTTGATCGCATCGGTTTTGGCCTGAACATCCGCCACACTGTAGGTAACGGTATCGGTATAGCAAACCGATCCGTCCTCCAAAATCACATATCCGCGGAAGGAAATAGACCGGGTATCCTCTTTTTCAAGGCCGCTGACATACATACTGAATACCGTTTCGCCGGTTTCCTCGTTTCGGCTCCAACAGCTGTTCAGATCGTCCCCGATTTTCGAAATGCCCATGATGCCGTTTTTGCCAACCTGGCTGAGTTCCAGCGTTCCGCGGTTTTCAGTGGATTTGAGCAGGATGCCGCGCTGGACAACCCGGTAATCGATTCCGCTGACCGTAACGGCGCCATCGGCATTTTGCTTATAGGTGTAGAATACCCGCATTGCCTGCGACCCGGCGGTTTCGGCTGCCTCGTCGGTCAGGATGCTGACACCCGAGAAATCCAAAAAGTCATAGGTAACCTTTTCCACCGAAATGCTGCTGATTTCAAAGTAGCTGAGCGGCATATTTTTCGCGTCATATCCATCCAGACATTTGTCACAGGTGGTATAAATTCCCACAAAGGGGATCGTGCCGCTTCCGAGATCTGCCGCCGTGAACTGCCAGGTCATGGTTTGTTCTTCGGTAGCGGCTTCGGTATACATTTTCCCTTCATTTCTGGAAAGAAGCGACTTGTTGGTAATATCCTGATAGTCGGCCTTGTCCATACCGTAGCCGATGTACAGGAACATATTCTTGTGCTGCAGCTGCGGCAGGGTATATTTTACCGTCACCCGATAGGTGGTTCCGCTGCTCAGCCGGAGCAGTTCGCCGGTTTGCTGGTCATTGAAAAGATAGCTGCCGTTCTGAACCCAGGTTTGGTTGTTGCCCATCCGCAGTTTTCCGTCTACGGCACCCATGTTGTTCCAACCGTTGTTGGCATATTCCGTGCGGATAGTATCGCCGTCCATATACCAGGTCTTGCCGGTGCGTACCTGACCTGTAAAGGCGTTGTTGACCGAAAAGGAATCGGCCGCCCGGGTAAACTTGCCGTACAGCGTCAAATCTTCCATTTTGCAATAGGCCGAAGCATAGGGAGTGGTAAGATCCCGGTCGGTATACCAACCGGCAAATACGCCGACTTCCGTATCGCTGCCATCCCACAGCAGGGAGTTCGGAGCTACATCCTGCGCCCGGAGGGTTTGTTCCCCATTCATATAGGTAACCCGGATTTTTGTATTTTCATCTATATACCGGACATACAGCGTCAGCTCACGGCCGCTGACCGTGGTGGCGGAATAGTGGTTCAAAAACAGCGGATCGGTATACCAGCCGTTGAAAATATAGCCTTGCTTGGCCGGAGCCTGCATCAGTTCGGCCCCTTCATCCGTTATTTCCTGCTTCAGCAGCGTTTCGCCGTCATAATAGGAAACCCGGACAGGACAGGTGTCGGAATATACTTCCATGCTGTCAATATAGATCACGCTCGGAGAGGTCTTGGTTTCCCCGTTTTCGGTATAGCTGACATTGGCTGCCGAGAAGAAGATCCCGAGGTAATTGTCCAGCGCAACCGTACCGGATCCGTCGGCCTTTTTATACGCGAAAACATCACTGTCCCCGTTTTTGGCCGTGGTAAACCGAAGGGTTTGTTCATAATACTGCATTCCGCTGCGAGAAATATCAAAATCGGTATAATACCGGCCTTTTCCGCCATTTTCGTTGTAGAAAGAACTGCCCTGCCGGTATTTCGGATACCGGGAATCGGATTCCTTAACGGCTCCGTTCTGAAAGCTGTTGCTTACCGTAAATTTACTGGGAAAACCCGGCTGATCCGACGCATAGTTGCCGGCACCGAAAAACATCTGCGACCATCTGCCGCAGGCCTGTACCCACGCTTTCTCCTTAACGGTATAAGCGGTTTCTTCCCGGAAAACACAGGGCTTCCCGTTCTGATCCACCGGAATAATCCGGCTATCGCTGTTGGCCGTTACCTTCAGTGCCGAAACGGTCTGCGGACCGTTCGGGGTGTTGACCGTGATATTTCCCTAACTGACCTGCGTCGTTTGGGCGTTGGCAGCCGAAACCGGGTAGAATGCCCGCCCGGCGGCATCGGTCAATTGGGTTTGCCCGGCTGCGATAGCCGGAACTTCCCCCTCGCCGAAATCAAACTTTACATAGTCATAAACCGCTTCATCGGCCGATGCCTGCAAAGAAAAGGTTCCGGCGGAGAAGATCCCGGTCAGGAACAAGGCCGTAACGCAGATCAGGGAAATCATGTGCTTCATCGATCTTTCTCGCTCTTTTTTGGTTTATCCTCAACGGGAAACCCGTTGTTCAGCGCTGATCGGCTGCCGGCCGATGGGCCAGCATTTTGCGTAATGCGGCCAAATCCACCGCATTCAAAGAATTGTTGTGGTCAAAATCCACTCCGGCCGGAGAACGCCGCGGCGTTCCCTCTCCGAAACGCTCCGGGTCCACCCCCACCGGTGAACGCTGCGGCAGACCGTTTAAGAAGTTCTTCAGACAAATCAGATCCAGTACATCAATCACGCCGTCGCCGTTGGCATCGCCGTTGAGATTTTCACTGAAGGTATAGGTACGCCCGGCCAAATGACCGAAGAAAAGGTAGTTGCCGTCGGCATCCGAAAAGACCGTTTCGGGGAAGCCCTGAATATCTACCCGGCCGTTGGTCGGATTTTCCGTCACCGTAAAGGTCAGATAGAACAGCACCCCGTCCTCCGAAATCGTGCCGTCTTTTTTCTCGGCGACAACGCAAATCTGCCCGGCAGTCGGACAGCCGGCGGTCAGATCATCCGCCAATCCGGCTTCCGCCTTGTCAAAAATCAGCGACTGCGGATCGTAGGAAACGGTCAGCTGCGCTGCCGAGAAGGTCGAAGCCGATTCGATTCTCACCGGAATCCGCATGACCTCGCCGATCATCGCCGTAGCATCCGCCAATTCAATCCGGGCCGAAGAAACCGGAATCGTTTGTTTCGCCGTGCTTTCGCCGCAAACCGTGCAGAAGGTTTCCCCCTGCCCCTCGGTAGAGGCCGTCGGAGCCTTCAGCACCCGATAGGCCGTTTTCGCGTGGGGCGTTTTGGGCTGCGTTTTGGATTCCATAACCGCCGAACAGTCACGGCAGTAGGTAATTTCCGAACCTTCCCGAGAGCAGGTGGCTTCGGTAATTACCGTTTCACCCGCATGGTGACCGGAGGCCGGAATTTCCTTGCTTTCATCATACCGGCCACAGTTCAGGCAGACATAGGCCTGCAGGCCCGGTTTGGTACAGGTGGGATATTCCACCGTCGCCCACCCGTAAACATGACCGGTTCCCTCAAACTGCTTGGTTTCCAGCGAGGCGTGACAAATCGTGCAAAGACGGGAGGACACCCCACCGGTGGTGCAATCGGACGGAGTAGTGACCGTCCACACCCCCTTGTCATGGCCGTGGGGCGCAACCGTCCGGCGGCCGACATAGCCGCAGACCTTGCAGGTACGCGCATCATAGCCCGGGGTGGTACAGCCGGGATCCACCTCCCGGGTATATTCGCCGTAGACATGGCCGAGCGAAGAAATTTTTTCGGTTTTCAGCACCTTTTGGCACACCCCGCACAACAAAGACCGAACCCCTTCGTGTTCGCAGTCGGGCTGTTCGGTAATCACCCAGGCGCCCTCCACATGGTCGGCCCGGCCGGTGCCGGTGGTTTTTTCCTCTCCGCAAATCGAACATTGATAATAAATGCCGCCGGCCTGTTCACAGGTCGGATCTTTCCTGCCGACATAACGGTACCGATGCTGGCAGGACACCGTTACGGTGAATTCCCGCACGCCGAGTGAAACCGCTTTGCCCTCTTCGTTGGCTACCGCCCCGGGCGTTACCGACGGGGTAAAGGAAAAGGTACCCGAACCGATGGGCGAGAAAGAAAGCTGCGCCAGACTTTCCCCGGTCTGATTGCCGGAAAGATGCATCAGCGCAATTTGGGCGTAACCGTCATGAACCGTATAGTCCGTTTCAAACAACGAAGACGATACTCCGGTCAGCGCCAGTTTTTCCGTCGGGTAATTCAGCCGCAGCGAAACCACGGCGACCCCGGGATTGTTTTCCATTTTCAGGGTCACTTTAAAAGGACTTCCGGCTGTAGCCGAAACACTTTCTGCCGTTAAAACAGGGGTGGCCGCCGAGAAGGCCGGAACCGCCGCACAGGTAAGCAGCACACACAGTACAAGCCAGACGGAAAGCAATTTTTTCATAGTCGGTACCTCTTTCTTTTGATACAGACTTATTTTATCATATCTTTTTTTAAAAGTCAACAAAAAACAGACCTGCTTTTGCAGATCTGTTGGACAATTTCTACCACAAGCCAAAAGGGCTTCTCCTCCCCAAAAGGCAGGGGTGCGGCAGGGGTTATCGGGTGGCAGTTTCCCGGTTAGCCGGGCGCAGTTCCTCCCACGGGATCATCGGATCGGAAGAATTTCCGATCGGAATTTCCGAAACCGGAAAACTCACGGTGTCCCTCCGGCTTTTCGGAAAAACCGAATCGGCCAGGCCGGTTTGAAGGCCGCCCACCAGGCCGAAATGATGCACCGCCCGGTCAAAGCTGTAATTGCCCGAAAAAAGATCCCGGGTATCCCGAAAACGGACGGCCGCTGCCGACGCGCCGACCGACAGCACCCCGAAAAGCGCCGCCAGAAAAACCGGGGTCCACTTCGCCGGTTTGCGGATATCCCCACGGGAAACCAACAGCCAGACCCCCGGCAGCAAAAAGGCCGCCGTCAGAACCGCATCTGCCGGTTTCCAGGCAAAAATTGCCCGGTTTTCCCGCCACAAAGCAAGCAATTGATGCGGAGTCGGAAAAAAGCCGCAATGACGGTGAAAAAAAGCGGTCGCCGAAAACAAAGCGGCTGCCGAAAAGCCGATCAACCCCGAAACCGCCTTTTGAACCCGGGGAAGAGGAATCAATGCCATCAAAAAGCCGATCAGGCAAAGGTTCGCCAGACAGCAAAGCAACAGCAGCCCGATACTCCCGAAGGAAACTTCGGCCGGAAAACAGCCCTGCAGCAGAATTTCGTTCCATAAAAGCCAAAAAACCAGCACCGCAAAGGCCGGAGCTTTTCGCAGGATGCCCCAAAGGCGGAACGATGGTTTTTTCGGCTGCATGGCGGATTCCTCCCTTCGGTGCATTCAAAAGCGTGCCGGCAAAACCGCCGGTTTTCCTTTTATTATAACGGGCAATGCCGCTTTTTGCAACCCCGAAGTGCCCGGACGGGCAAAACCGGCAAAGAAAGTTCTTTTGCTGCAAAGATTTCCTCTTTGCGCCGGATGGTCCCGGGATGTCTGTCATAAAGGAACCGTTTTTTTCATAGGATGAAGCAAAAGAAACCGGTAAAAAATTTTCGGCACTCAAAAAAAGAAGGGTTGATCAGAATGAAAGAATTTTTCCCCGAAGGCACCCATTTTTCCCGGGCGGAAGGAGCCCGGGAAATTCCCCACGCCACGCTGCTCCAGGCGATGGAAACCGGCGCGATTTTGCAGGCTCCGGTACTTTCCTGCAACGAGAACCACGATTTAACGGTGGATCTCGGCTGCATGAAGGGCATCATTCCCCGAACAGAGGGGGCCATCGGCATACGGGAAGGCACCGTTCGGGATATCGCCGTGATTTCCTGCGTGGGAAAGCCGGTTTGTTTTTGCGTCACCGGATTCGGCACCGACCCTGCCGGACGGCCGCTCGCCCAGCTCTCCCGTCGGGCGGCACAGGAAAAATACCGAGCCTTTTTTAGGGAAACAGTTCGCCCCGGCGATGTTCTGCCGGCCCGGGTGACCCATCTTGAAAGTTTTGGGGCTTTTTGCGATATCGGCTGCGGTCTGATCGCCCTGATGCCGATTGACGCTATTTCGGTTTCCCGGATTTCTTCCCCAAAAGACCGCTTTTGCGTGGGGCAGGAAATCCGGGTGGTGGTGCGCCAAATTGCCGAGGACGGAAAAATCACCGTTTCGCAAAAAGAACTGCTGGGCACCTGGGAGGAAAATGCCGCCCTGTTTTCACCCCGGCAAACCGTTTCCGGCATCATCCGCTCGGTGGAGGAATACGGCGTTTTTGTGGAACTCACCCCCAATCTTGCCGGGTTGGCGGAGCCCAAAGAGGGGGTCCGGGTCGGTCAGGTGGCCGGCGTATACATCAAAAGTATTCTGCCGGAAAAAATGAAAATCAAACTCATTATCATCGACAGCTTTTTCGGCGATTACCGGCCGGATCTCACCTATTTTTTCACCGGCAATCATCTGGATCGCTTTGATTATTCCCCGGCACAGTGCCCCCGAAAAATTTCCACTGTTTTTTAACACGGCCGCTCTTTTCAATTCCCCCCGGCTTCAATGTGCCGGGGGGATTCGGTCGACACGCTCTCTGCAGGAATGCCGCCGGCCGTCTTTTCTGGCAACACCCGTCGGCTGTCAGGCTCCGTAAAAACTGCCCCGGCGGCCCGAAAGGCCGCCGATAAGTGTTCCCGTTTTTTTCGAAGAAGGGCCTGCAAAAGCAAAAAATGCGGCGTTTCCGCCGCAAATACCCATTTTGGGTTCCTAAACAGACACCCCGACACAACTGTGCCGGGGTGTCTGCATGAAAGGAGTAACCGAATCAATTAGTTTTTCGGGCCAAGAATCGTTTCGGGGATACCGGCCAGGTATTTTTTGAGAATCGCCAGGTCATCGGTATCAATATTTCCGTTGCCGTTGCAATCCGCGCCCGGATGAACTTCATCTTTGCCAACCAGACCGGCCAGCCGTTTTTTGAGCAGCGCCAGGTCGGTGGAATCGATGATGGTATCGCCGTTGACATCGCCATACGTAAAGGCGGTGACATCCAGCTCGCCGCCGACTACTTCACAATCGGTGATGCTGACCATATCAATATCGCCGGCATCCACAAATTTCAGGGTGAACTGTTTCTTGCCGCTGACGGTGCCCGGATTGAAGTAAGCAGTTCCGACAATGCCGGAAAGCGTAACGCCTGCGCTCTTGTCAACAGAATCCAACAGGACCTGCAGCCCTTTCTGGTCGCCCTTCAGAACATCCTGAGTCAGAACGAACAGATTTTCAAATGCCTTATCCAGTACAAAGCTGTCGGCTTCCAGGCCGTCAGCGCTGAGGATCTGGAAACGGAGGCCTGCCACATTGCCGCCTTCGCTGATATCCAGACGAATCGGAACGGCAATCTTTCCGCCGGGTACCGGCTGATTCGGCCCGGTAACCTTCAGGGAAATGGTGGTTTTTTCGACAATTTTTACGGTAAAGGTATCGGTCAGTTTGCCGACGGTTACCGTAATGGTCTTTTCACCGGCCGAAGAAGAATCGAAGCCGGTGATGGCATCTCTGTAATCGGCCAGATCTTTGACTTCACGCGTATCGTTGTCATAGGTCAGGGTGACGCTGCCGCCGGTCAGATCCAGATCGCCGCCGATGGCATAGGCTTTCTTCTGCGGAGCCGTAACGGTAATTCCGGTCAGTTTCTTGGCACGGATGGTTACGGTGTATTCCGCGGTAAAGCCTTCGTACGATACGGTCAGCTTCTGTTCGCCCGGAAGGGTGTTGTTAAAGCCGGTCACCATTTCGTTGGTCAGTGCCACGGTGGTGGTATCGCCGTCGTTATAGGTAACGGTGAGTTCGCCGCCTTCTGTGTTCAGGGTATCTTTGCCTTCCAGATATTCCTTCACGGTCGGTTCGGTGGTAAGTTCCACCTTGGTAATCTTTTTCTCTTCGATCGAAATATCAAAGGTTCCTTCGTAGGAGCCGTATTTCACGGTCAGAGTCTGTTTTTCGGTTGCTTTAGAAGAATCGAATCCGGAAATCATATCTTCCGTCATAGCGATTTCGTCTTGGGGATCGTCAGCATAGTTGACAATCAGCTTTCCGCCGGTGAGATCCAGTTCCTGACCCACCACATACTGGGTTTTGGTCGGATTCGAGCCGAGGCTGATGCCGGTGATTTCCTTCACCGTAACATCATCGAACCAGATGTTGATTTCTTTGCCTTCGGTGCCCTGGAAGTTGGTTTGCAGATTGGAAAGGAGAGAGAGGTACTTGGCGTTATCCTTCAGTTCCCCGGTGGTAATATCCACTTCGGCATAGGTCCAGTCAGGGTTGGATTCCGAAACCGTGACGGCCGAATCATTATACCGTACGAAGGTATCGGGGAACCACATATTGGTACCCATGGTAACCGGGGTGATGGCAACCTCACCGTCCATCTGGCCGGTTTTGTACCAGAAGCCGATGCGATAGGTCTTATTGCTTTCCACCTGTTCAATCGGCAGGGTGAAATCTTGCATGCCAACCCGGCCGTCTTCCACGGCATCCGCGCTCGTCCAGGTAAACTTCATGGATTTGCTGCCGGTTTTGGCGGTGGTGTTATCCAGCGTATACTTCGGGCAGAAGAAGAACTTTGTCGAGTCCAGGGTGCATCCGCCGTCGCCGTCGAACATCGGGTAAGCGTAATTTTCAAAGGAAGTTCCTTTTTTCCATTTGGCGTAATAGGTGCCGCCCTGTTCAATGCCTTCGGCTTTGGTTGTCAATTCAGGGTCGGTATACAGGCCTTCCAGATCATAGCCAACACGGTAAACCGGCAGATTGCCGATTTCGCTGGCCCGAATCGATACTCTCTGTGGTGCATCGGTTCCGGCAAAGGGAACCTTTTTCACGGTAGAACCGCCGTTCGGGTAAAGCGTAAAGGAAACATACTGGCCAAGGTACTGAACCGCAACCGATTTTACCAATACTTTGCTGTACTCGGCAAATTCGCCATTTTCATCCAGTTTGGCCCCGCCACAATAGGTGAAAACACCAATCACCGGTTCCGCACCGTTCAGATCAATGGCATCCACCGTGCAGGTATAGGTCTGATCGGTAGCATAGGTGGTTCCACCCGCGATATTCTTGGAACTGGCTTTCACAAAGTTATTTCCGGCCGGGTCCAATATCTCCCCGGCATTGCGTTTCACGCCAACCCCGGCGCTTACCATAACGCCGCTGAAATTTTCCGGAACCTGATAAACAACCGAGATTTTGTACCGGCCGTTTTCACGAACACGAACCACCGCGCCATCATCGTCTTTCAGCAGCAAAACCCCGGAAGCCGCCCAGGTGCTGGTTTTTTCGGCATTGCGGCCGTTGGACAGGAAGAGCGCGCCGTTTTCGTCAGTGCCCTGATAGCTCCACCCGTTGCTGTATGCAGCTGAGAAGTACGCATCCGCATCCCCATAGGCGTAGGGAGCAAGCCCGCCGGTCAGCTGCGTGCCGGAGCGGGTGAGAGAATCCGCCACACCGATATCCTGATATTTGGCATACAAATCGGCATTGTCAGTAAAGGTCAGGCTGCCGTTGTTGCCCCAGTACAGATTTTTGCATCCCGGATCGCTGAACCAACCGACAAAATACTTACCTTCCGGTACTACTTCCGGCATCGGCGGAACAGCCGATTTCACCTGTTTGGTGGTAGCGTTGCTTTCGCCGTAATGCAGGGTAAGAACCGGCACATTATCTTCGGCGGTAATGGCATACTTCTTTCCCAGTGTGGGCTGCCAGCTGTTTTCGCCTTCGGCCGATACCGACATCGGTACGATCATCGCCGTCAAAACGAGAGCAACCGCCAGCACAATGCTTAACAGTTTTTTCATGTTTGAAGATCTCCTTTCAAGATTTACCTTTAGTTTAGCACACGATTGTACAAAAATCAATAGAAAATTAACGATCATATACAAATTTTATTTCGTTTTTCACAAAGAAATTCTATTTTGTACAAATTCCCGGCATAGTTTTTGGCGATTTTATCAAAAACCGGCTTTTTCGGCCGGAGTTTGATCCGGCTTTTTTATTTGCACAAACCCAAGCCTTCCTCTGATGACGAAGGGAGAGAAAAGAAAAAGCCTTGCAGAAGTCTGCTGTTTTGCTGAAATATAGCCCCGTTGACTCAAAGCGGCAGGCTGCATTTTTGTAGTCTGTACGGTTCAAAATCTCTCCCTCTGTCCGCTGCGCTGACATCCCTTTCAGAGGGAGCCGGGGCTGTGCTTACTTTTCGGCTTGCATAACGAAGGGAGAGAAAGGAGAGCGCCGGGTTTGAGCAACAAACAACCCCCGGCGCAGGTTGCGCGGGGGGTGTAAGCATTCAGGACCGATCTTCCACCATCAGGATCCGTGCGCCGTTTGCATCGGTCGGCGCGGCCTTGGCTTTTTCGGTCGGGTGATATTTTTCCTTCAGGAATTTTTCGGCCACCTGGGGGAAGAGGGCGTAGCTGAGAACATCTTCGTCGCTCTTGGCCAGATCTCCGGCTTCCTTACGGTATTTTTCGATTTCCGGTTCCAGCAGGTCGGCCGGGCGGCAGGTAATCACCTTTGCGTCGCCGATGGCCTTTTTCCGGACTTCTTCATTTACCGGGGCCGGCAATTGCCCGTATTCGCCGCGGAGCAGTGCCTTGGATTCCTTGGGGATCATTTTATAGCGTTCCCCGGAAATCACATTCATTACCGCCTGGGTTCCGACAATCTGGCTGGTCGGGGTAACCAGCGGCGGGTAGCCAAAGTCTTTCCGTACCTTCGGCACTTCGGCCAGCACGTCGTAATACCGGTCCTCTTTTCCGGCCTGTTTCAGCTGAGAAAGCATATTGGAAAGCATTCCGCCCGGCACCTGATAAATCAGGGTTTTGGTATCCACATTGAGCACCTTCGGGTCAAGGATGCCTTCGGCTTTCATTTTATCCGCCACTTTGCGGAAGTGGGCCGCCACTTCGGAAAGTTTGGACAGGTCCAATCCGGTATCGCGTTCGGTTCCCTGCAGGGTCGCCACCAGGGCTTCGGTCGAGGGCTGTGAAGTTCCGTTGGCGAAGGGGGACAGCGCGGTATCCACAATATCCACCCCGGCCTGAGCCGCCATGAGATAGGTCATATCTCCGGTTCCGGTGGTATTATGGGTATGCAGGTGAATCGGGCAGCTGACCGATTCTTTGAGCTTTTTCACCAGCGAATAGGCCTGATAGGGCAGCAGCAGGTTGGCCATATCCTTAATACAGATAACATCGGCGCCCATTTCTTCCAGCCGTTTGGCCATAGCCACGAAATATTCCTCATTATGAACCGGGCTGACGGTATAGCTCATGGCCGCTTCGCAGGTTCCGCCGTATTTTTTACAGGCCTTCATGGCGGTTTCCATATTCCGGGTATCGTTCAGGGCATCGAAAATCCGGATGACATCGATTCCGTTTTCGATGGATTTTTTCACAAAAGCGTCTACCACATCATCGGCATAATGTTTATACCCGAGGATATTCTGCCCGCGCAGCAGCATCTGCAGCCGGGTATTCGGCATGGCCTTACGAATGGTACGCAGCCGTTCCCACGGATCTTCATTCAGATACCGCATACAAACATCAAAGGTCGCGCCGCCCCAGCACTCCACCGACCAATAGCCGATTTTATCCAGTTTATCGAGTACCGGCAGCATATCGGAAAGCCGCATCCGGGTGGCGGCCTGAGATTGATGGGCGTCACGCAGGATGGTATCCGTAATCTGTAATTTCGTCATTTGCTTATCCTCCCGTTAACCGAACAACGCCAGCAGCACTCCGGCGGCAATGGCCGAGCCGATAACGCCGGCTACATTCGGACCCATGGCGTGCATGAGCAGGAAGTTCTTCGGATTTTCTTTCTGACCGACCATCTGAGAAACCCGGGCCGCCATCGGAACGGCGGAAACCCCGGCAGAGCCGATCAACGGATTGATCTTATTCTTTCTGGTGAACAGGTTCATGATCTTGGCCAGAATCACGCCGGCTGCGGTGCCCAGCGCGAACGCGCACACACCCATGACCATGATTTTGATGGTTTTGAGCGACAGGAAGGTCGAAGCCGTTGCCGTTGCGCCCACCGTAGTCCCCAGGAAAATGGTAACAATGTTCATCAGTTCGTTCTGAGCGGTTTTGGAAAGACGATCCGCGACGCCGCATTCTTTAAAGAGGTTGCCGAGCATCAGGCAGCCGATCAGCGGAGCGGCCGACGGAACCAGCAGCGCCACAAACACCGTAACCAGAATCGGGAAAATGATTTTTTCCTTTTTGGAAACGGCACGCAGCGGTTTCATCACAATCGCGCGTTCTTTTTTGGTGGTGAGCAGTTTCATAATCGGCGGCTGAATCACCGGAACCAGGGCCATATAGGAATAGGCGGCCACCGCAATCGGCCCGAGCAGTTCCGGAGCCAGGCGGGAGGTTACGAAAATGGCCGTCGGGCCGTCGGCCCCGCCGATAATTCCGATGGAGGAAGCCTGTTGGGAGGTAAAGCCCATCAGGGTTGCCCCGATATAGGTTGCGAAAATACCGAACTGAGCCGCCGCCCCGAGCAGCAGGCTCTTCGGATTGGCAATCAGCGGACCGAAGTCGGTCATCGCACCGACGCCCATGAAAATCAGGCAGGGATAAATTCCGAGTTTTACCCCAAGGTACAGATAGTCGAGCAGGCCGGCCGTCGAGCCGAACAGATCCCAATGAACATGACCACCCGCAAACAGCACCTCATGGAACATTCCGGCGCCGGGCAGGTTGGTCAGCAGCATTCCGAAGGCAATCGGAAGCAGCAGCAGCGGTTCAAACCCTTTGGCAATGGCCAAATACATCAGCACAAAGGAAATAATCAGCATAATCCGGCTGCCGTAATTGGCAACGAAGTTTTCAAAAGCGCTGTCGCTTTCCCCCTTCACTCCGTCGCCCAGTTTGCCGAACAGAGCCGTGAATCCGGTGTCTTTCAAAAAGTTTTTCACCACATCCATCGGGGTATTGATTTCGGGATTCAGCACATCGGCCTGATCAAACCCGTACATCGTTTCATCGTTCGGGAAAAGCAGCCCGTCGGCCGAAGCCTTCCGATAGGTCACCGAAAGATCCAATGCCGGTGCCTCGCCGGCCGGGTAGGAAAGAGCCACCGTATCCGGCAGGTCCACCACAACCGTTACGCTGTTGGCGGCGGCTACCATGCCGATCTGCAGATCTTTCTCGGGCAGGCTCAGCCCTTCCCCCTTTTGAAGGTTCACCGCCACTTCGGTGGCATCGGTATCAAAGCTGGCATTTTTAAAGGTAAGACGCAGGATAATATTGGAATCGTTGCCGCTCTCGGTGGTCAAAGCCGTTTCCACCGAAAGGATGGCCGATTCATCCGTTTTGACCGCGGTTTCCGCCTGTGCCGGAGCAGCCAGGGCCGTCAGCGAACCGACGACGCACAGCACCGCAAGGATCCCAGCGAAAACAGCAATCCGTAATTTCTTTTTCATGTTCTTTCTCCTTGCCGGTTTCGCTCTTATTCAATCACGCAAAGAACCGCGCCGGTTTCTACCGCGGCGCCCTGCTGAACATTGACCGAAACCACCTTGCCGTCAACCCCGGCAAAAATTTCGTTTTCCATTTTCATGGCTTCCAGAATCATGACAACCTGATCCGCTTTTACGGTATCGCCAACCTTGACATTCACCGAAAGAATGTTGCCGGGCATCGGGCTGGTAACGGTTTCCCCACCGGCCGGAGCAGCGGCCGGAGCGGCAGCCGGAGCAGCCGGGGCGATCGGGGCAGCCGGGGCAGCGGCTTTTGCGGCCGGAGCAGCCGGAGCAGCCGGAGCGGAAACTTCCGCAGCGTCGATAACCTCCAGCGCGATTTCATAATCGGTTCCGTTGAC
>CAKSNI010000002.1 GCA_934476025.1 uncultured Eubacteriales bacterium
CTCAAAAACAGCCGGAAAGAGGATTTTTATACCCTTTCCACCGGTGTCGGCCCCCATCGGGACGATCTGCTGTTCTGTATCAACGGCAACACCGCGAAAACCTTTGCCTCCCAGGGGCAAAAGAGAAGTATTGCCCTTTCGCTGAAACTTTCGGAAGCCGGGATTCTGGAAAAAATCACCGGGGAACAACCGGTTTCTTTGCTGGACGATGTGATGAGCGAACTGGACCCGGGCCGCCAGGATTTTATTCTCAATCACATTCGGGATCGGCAGGTATTCATTACCTGCTGTGATCCGAATCAAACGGAAATTCTGCAAAAAGGCAAACGCGTGAAAATGGAGGAAGGAAGGATCGAAAAGGAATGTATATCCACTTAGGGCAAAGTACTGTGGTTCTGGAACAGGAGATTGTGGGAATTTTTGATTTGGATACCACCACGGTTTCCAAAAACAGCCGGGAATATTTAAACCGGGCGGAAAAGGCCGGTGAGGTATTCAATGTCAGTTATGAGCTGCCGAAATCCTTTGTGGTTTGCCAAAAAGAAAAGGGCAGACAGACGGTATATATATCCCAGATTTCTTCCGCTACCCTGCAAAAGAGGACGGTTAAGAGAAAAACCAATCTTCCGGAAGAATTATAAATGCAAAATTATTTTGCAATATGATTTTTTAAGGATGATTTTTATATAAAAGGCAGAAAGGCAAAGGAATTCAAAAATCTGCCGATTGCGGCAATATGTTTCATGTGAAACATTCCGAAAAGGGCTGTTTTACGGCGGCTTCCTTTTCCGGGAATGTTCAAAGCAGAAAAGAGGGTTAATTTTCAAATGAATCAGGATATCAACACACCGGTTACCGAAAAGTATGACGAAAGTTCCATTCAGGTACTGGAAGGGCTGGAAGCGGTCCGGAAGCGTCCGGGTATGTACATCGGCTCCACCGGAGAACGGGGCCTGCACCATCTGGTTTACGAAATTGTAGACAACTCGATCGATGAAGCGCTGGCCGGATACTGTGATAAAATCACCGTTTCTCTGCTGGACGACGGGATTGTTCGGGTAGAGGACAACGGCCGTGGAATTCCGGTGGGCATCAATCCCCAAAAAAAGATTCCGACGGTAACGGTGGTATTTACCATTCTTCATGCCGGCGGAAAATTCGGCGGAAGCGGCTATAAAGTTTCCGGCGGTCTGCACGGAGTGGGTGCGTCGGTTGTGAATGCGCTTTCCCTCTGGCTGGAAGTAACCGTAAAAGACGGAAAGCATATTTACCGTCAGCGTTATGAAAAGGGCAATATTGCCACCGATCTGCAGCAAATCGGGGAAACCGACGAGCGCGGAACCACAGTTGTTTTTAAACCGGATCCGTCTATTTTTCAGGATACCACAACCTATGATTACGATATTCTGCTGCAGCGGCTCAGAGAACAGGCCTTTTTGAATGCCGGCATCCGGATTGTTTTAAAGGATGACCGCACCGATCCGGCCATCGATTCCATCGGAAAGGAAACCGATCTTTGTTTTGAAGGCGGCATTCGTTCTTATGTGGAATTTTTGCTGGAAAAGAAAAAGAAAGAAAAACTCAACGAGAACATCATTCACCTTTCGGCTACCAAAGAGGATGAATTTGCCGAATGTGCCTTTGTTTGGTCTACCGGATATGATACCACGGTGATGTCTTTTGCCAACACCATTCACACGGTGGACGGCGGGACCCACGAAAGCGCCTTTAAAACCGCACTGGTCCGCACCGTGAATGCCTATGCCCGGAAGTTTAAATTCTTAAAAGACGGGGATGCCAATTTAAAGGCAGACGATATCTGTGAAAGTCTGATTGCCGTTGTTTCGGTAAAATTGACCGACGCACAGTTTGAATCCCAGACCAAAGCCAAACTCGGCAACACCTCCATCGGGCGGCTGGTTTCGGCCATGATCGGGGAAAAACTTTCGGAATATCTGGAGGATCATCCGGCCGAAGCCAAGGTAATTGTGGATAAATCCATTGCTTCCTGCAATGCCCGGGAAGCCGCGCAGAAAGCCCGGGATGTTTCGCGGAGCAAGAGCACACTGGGCGGAAAGGTCCGGATGCCGGATAAACTCAGCGACTGCATTTCCGACGATGCCACCAAAACCGAATTGTTTATCGTCGAGGGAGATTCCGCCGGCGGCAGTGCCGTGGAAGGGCGGAATGCCACCTATCAGGCCATCCTTCCGCTGTGGGGAAAAATGCTGAATGTGGAAAAGGCCCGGGTGGATAAAGTATACGGCAACGATAAGCTGACGCCGGTAGTGGTTGCCCTGGGTACCGGCATTGCGGAAAATTTCAACATTGAAAAGCTCAGATATGATAAAATTGTGATTATGGCCGATGCCGATGTGGACGGTTCCCATATCCGTACTTTGCTGCTGACCTTCTTTTTCCGGTATATGCCGCAGTTGATTGAAACAGGGCATATTTATTTGGCGCAGCCGCCGCTTTTCCGGGTTTCCAAAGGGAAAAAGCATTTTGATGCCTTTACCGAGGAAGAAAAAGCCAAATTCATTGAAGAACTGGGCGGTCAGGCCGATGTTCAGCGGTATAAAGGGCTTGGTGAAATGGATCCGGAACAGTTGTGGGAAACCACACTGGACCCGGAATACCGTACCTTCTTAAAGGTTACCATGGAGGATGCCGAAGCGGCCGATGCCACCTTTACCATGCTGATGGGCGAAGAGGTGGAACCCCGGCGGCAGTTTATTGAAGAAAACGCGGTTTACGCAACCGATTTGGATATTTAAGGAAAGGGGAAAACAGAAATGGGAAAACATGAATCTGTCATTTGGCCCGAGGACGAACAAACCAACATCCAACCGGTTGAAATTGTTAATGAAGTACGGGACAGTTTTTTACAGTATTCCATGTCGGTCATTGTATCCCGGGCACTGCCGGATGTACGGGACGGCTTAAAACCGGTTCACCGGAGAATTCTTTATACGATGTATGAAAACGGGCTGACCCCGGATAAGGCCTACCGAAAGTGCGCTGATACAGTCGGTGCGGTTCTCGGGCGGTATCATCCGCACGGGGATGCCAGTGTATACGATGCCATGGTTCGGATGGCGCAGGACTTTTCGCTGCGGTATCCGATGGTAGATGGCCACGGGAACTTCGGAAATGTTGATGGATATCCGGCGGCCGCTTACCGGTATACCGAATCCAAAATGAGCAAACTGGCCGTCCATATGCTGGACGATATTGAAAAAGAAACCGTTCCCTGGATGCCGAATTATGATGACCGGATGAAAGAACCGGTGGTTCTGCCGGCCCGATTCCCTTCCTTGCTGGTCAACGGGTCCGATGGGATTGCCGTTGGGATGGCCACCAAAATTCCGCCTCACAATCTGGCCGAAGTAATCGACGGAATGTGTTATCTGATTGATCATCCGGATGCTTCTCTCGGGGAGATCTGTGAGTATATCAAGGGGCCGGACTTCCCGACCGGCGGGATTATTATGGGAAGAAGCGGCATTCGGGCGGCTTACGCAACCGGCCGCGGAAAAATCATTCTGCGCGGGAAAACCGAAATTACCGAACTGGCGGGCGGAAAAAGCCGGATTATCATCACTTCCCTGCCTTATCAGGTGAACAAGAAGGCACTGGTGAAAAATATTTATGATCTTTCGGCCGAAAAACGCATTGAAGGAATTGACGATGTCGTTGACTATTCCTCCAAGCGTGACGGGGGAATCCGCATCTATGTTGATGTGAAAAAGGATGTCAATCCGAATATTGTGCTGAACAAACTGTTCAGTTATACCCAGCTGCAGTCCTCTTTCGGCGTCATTATGTTGGCGCTGGTGGATAATCAGCCGAAAATTCTGACGCTGATTGAAATGCTGCAGAATTATATTGACTTCCAGTGCCAGATTATTGAAAACCGCACCCGTTTTGATATGCGTAAGGCGCAGGAACGGGCTCATATCCTGGAAGGATTGAAAACCGCTCTGGATTTCATTGATGAGGTAATTCAAATCATTCGTTCCAGCGCAACGGTAACCGAGGCCAAAGAAAATCTGACCAAACGGTTCGGGCTGGATGATATTCAGACCATGGCCATTGTGCAGATGCAGCTCGGAAAACTGGCAAATCTGGAAAAACAAAAGATTCTGGACGAACTGAAAGAAAAACTGGCCTTCATTCAGGAATGTATGGCCATTTTAGGGGATCATCACCGCATTCTCGAAATCGTAAAGGACGAAGCATTGAATCTGCGGGATAAATTCTGCGACGATCGGCGCACGGAAATTACCGATGTGGCCGGAGAGGTGGATATTGAGGATCTGATTCCCAAGGAAGAATGCGTAATCACCAAAACCGTGGGCGGCTATATCAAGCGTCTGGCGGCCGATACCTATGAGGTACAGCACAAAGGCGGACGGGGCATCACCGGGGTAAAAGCCGGGGAAAATGATGTGGTGGAAAATATGATGACCTGTTCTTCCCACGACAATATTATGCTGTTCACCAACCTCGGCCGGGTGTATAAGATGAAGGCTTATGAAATTCCGGAATCCAGCCGTACGGCCCGGGGTATGAATGTGATTAACCTGATTCCGCTGCAAAGCGGCGAAAAACTCAGCCGGGTGCTTTCGGTGGCCGATGCCGATGAGGAAAGCTATATCTGCATGATCACCAAAAAGGGTACCATGAAGAGATCCCGGATTTCCGATTTCAAAAACATCCGCAAAAACGGAATTATCGCCATTTCGCTCAATGAAGGGGATGAACTTTCCTTTGTACAGCTGACCCACGGTCAGGATGAACTGTATGTTGCCACCAAAAAAGGCAAGGGAATTCGTTTTGAGGAATCCCAGGTTCGCCCGATGGGCCGGACGGCTGCCGGGGTACGGGCCATTCGTCTGGCCGAAAATGACGAAGTGGTGGCCATGGATCTCTGCTTACCCGATACCGTGCTGCTGACCGTAACCGAAACCGGGCTTGGGCGCAAGAGCAAAATTTCCGATTACCGCCTGCAAAGCCGCGGCGGTCGGGGAACCATTAACTATAAAACCGAACTGTACGGCGATGTAGCGGCCGTAGTGGCCACCAAAGAGGACGAAGATGTGATTATGATTTCTTCCGATGGCATTATTATCCGGATGCCGGTCAGCGAAATCAGCACCTACAGCCGTCCCGCCAAAGGGGTTATCGTGATGCGGATTGCCGAAGGAAGCCGGGTGCTTTCGGTGGCAACGGCGGAACATGACGATGAAGAAGTGACGGCGCATCCGGAAGAAGGAAATCCGGAGGCCGGAGCGGTTTCGGCAGAAGATTTGCGTGAGGAAGAGGAAGAAACTGCGGACGAAACGAATCAGAATCAGGATCAGGAGTGATGTATCGTGAATCCACAATTTGCTTCCGGCGGTATGCCGGAACAGGCCCTGCCGTCGCTGGAAACCTTACAAAAAATCGCGGCAAAACGGCAAATTCGTAAAACCGCAAACCGGGTCGGGGTGGCGTTTCTCATCATGAACGCCATCATGACCCTGTGGTCCCTCCCGGTTTTCGCCATTGTGCGTGCCGTCGGGGGCAATCCCAAAGAGGTTTATTCCTTTCTTTCGGGAGAAGTGTTTGGAAATGTACTGCAAATAGCCGTTTCCTCTCTGGCGTTTTTGCTTTCATTCCGATTGCTGGCAGCGATGCAGCGAAAACGGTGCAGTGATTTGATTTCCTTTTCCCGCTGTTCTCAAAAGGGGCTGCCTGCTCCGCTGTTTTTGATCGGACTGGGAGTTTGCGGCTTTGCCAATATTGCCACGGTGATTGCCGGCAATATTTTTGAAAGCCTCGGCTTTCAGTATACCGTTTCGGGGATGGACAGTACGGCCCATAACCCCTACGGTATCGTTCTTTCGATTTTGGCAACCGCCATCACCCCGGCCCTGGTAGAGGAATTCGCCATGCGGGGTATGGTATTCGGTTCCTTCCGCCCTTACGGAGAAAAACTGGCCGTGTTGGCTTCGGCTACCCTTTTTTCGCTGATGCACGGCAATTTTGAACAGATTCCCTTCACCTTTTTGATGGGGCTGTATTTGAGCTATGTTACCGCCAAAACCGGCTCGGTTCGGTTGGCCATTCTTCTGCACGCCGCCAACAACGGGTTCAGTCTGTTGAACGATTATTTGTGCGAAGGGCTTTCCCGGCGGGCGGTTCAGGCAATGAGTTACGGATATTTGATTCTTTTAATCGGCTGCCTGTTTTTTGGCGTTTTGCTGCTGAAAAAGCGGGGCGTGGAAGACTTGAATTTGAAAAAGACCCCCGGTCCGCTGACCGACGGACAGCAGATCGGCGTGTTCTTTTCTTCGCCGGTGATTCTGATCAGCATTGCGGTGATCGGAATCCGGGCCGTCGGGCTTTTCTGATTTTCGGAAAAATCGCGAAAAAGGAGGAAATGTTTCACGGGAAACCTTTTGCCAAAACGGGCCTTGTTTCCCGGGGAAACCCTTTTCATACGATGAACAACGAATGGATGACCCAGGCAATCAGCCTGGCAAAACAGGCCGCCGAGGCCGGAGAAATTCCGGTTGGGGCGGTCGTTGTCAAGGACGGCCGCATTATCGGAACGGGCAGAAATAACCGGGAAACCGGCCATTGCGTGACCGGCCATGCCGAAATCAATGCCATCCGGGAGGCCTGTTCGGCACTGCAGGACTGGCGGCTGGACGGCTGTGAACTGTATGTCACGCTGGAACCCTGCATGATGTGTACCGGGGCCATTCTGCAATCCCGGATTTCACGGGTGGCTTTCGGCGCTTTTGACCGGGTGGCCGGAGCGATGGATTCGATAGCCGATCTGACCCATGCCGGGTTTCCCGGCCGGGTAGAAGTATATTGCGGCATCCGGGAACAGGAATGCAAATCGGTTTTGGATGATTTTTTTCTCCGGATGAGGCAAAAGAGCGACCCGGAATAAACCGTCGGCCAAAACCGTATGGAAAACCCGGCTGCTAAAGGGCCGGAGAGGGCCGGGGTACACAGGGCGGCAAAAGGCCGGCAGCCAATTGCCAAAAATCCAAAAATCCAAAAATCCAAAAGCCGGATCGTTACAGGTAATCCTGCATGCGGAAAACCCGCAGAGCCAGCAAAATGAGAAAATAAGCGGTTCCGGCGGTTAAAGAAAAAATCAACACGCACCACAGCGGGCTGGGGATTGCAGACGCCATATTCCAAAAGAACAGGCAGACCGCCGCGCAGCACAGCGCCGGCAGCAGGATGATTTTAAAAAAGTCCGGCCGGGTTTCGGTGATCTTCAGCAGACGAAGGGTACAAAGGCCGCAGGTGAGCAGGTTGCTGCACACCATCACCGCCAAAAAACCGGCTACGGAATACTTTGGCACCAACATAAGAATCAGTGCAATGCGAACCAGGGAATCCAGCAGAGAATTGCGGAAGGTGAAGTTTTGCTGGTCCATTCCCTTGAGAATTCCGTCGCAAACGCTGTCCAGATACATAAAGGGAACCAGCGGGGCCAGTGCGCGAAGCAGCTGCCCGACCCGGGCGTCCCGGTACAGGATTTCGCCGATTTTTTCCCCCGAAAAGAAGAAAATTCCGGCACACAAAATCCCGATCAGCCAGGTGAGCAAAACCACCCGACGAATGGAGGAACGGATGATTCCGGGGCGCTTTTTCGCCAGGGCTTCGCTGAGTTCCGGGATCAGCAGAGCCGTAACCGAACCGAGAATGCCCGACGGAAAAAACAGCACCGGCAGGGCCATCCCTTTGACACAGCCGAAAAAGCTCAATCCCTCGGTGTAACCGATACAGTGGGCCAGCGCCCGGGGAACCAGCACGTTTTCCACCGTGCGAAGCACCCCGGTCAGGTATTTTCCGGCGGTAATGGGCAGACTGATTCGCCAAAGTTCCCGAAAAACACCGGTTGTTTTGGAGGAAGCACTTTGGGGAAGGCGTTTTTGATCTCCCCGATACAGGAAAAGCAGCAACAGGCAGGCGGCAGCCTCTGCCGCCGCGTCGGCTCCAAACAGGCAGGCACAGGAGGTTTCCACCCGAAAACCGGACAGCCGGCGAAGCAGCCCGAAACACAGGACAGTCCGCACGGTTTGTTCCGTAATTTGTGAAAGGCAATTCGGCGTCACCTTGCGCCGGGCCAGAAAATAGCCCCGCAAAACAGCGCTGATTCCCATAAATGGAAAGGCAAATCCGCAGATTTTCAGCGAAAGGGCGGAACGCGTGTCCTTTAAAAGGGCAGCGGCCCAGAAATCCCCCGGCAAAAAAATCAGTAAAAAAGCCAGCAGAGCGGCCGCCAGCACCAGGGAAATCCCCCGGTGAACGGTACGCAGAGCCCCGGCGGAATCTCCCCGGGCCAGCCGGTCGGCACACAGCCGGGTAACGGCGGTGGTCAGGCCGATTCCGGCAAAATTTGCCACCAGCACATACAGCGAAAAAATCAGATGGTAAAGGCCGATGCCTTCGCTGCCGATTCCGGCGGCCAGCCAGATCTTCAGCAGAATGCCGAGCAGCCGCAGCACCAGCGAGGTGCCGGTCATCAGCACGGTGTTTTTGATAAAAACCGTCTTTTTCATAAAAAATATCCTTTCTTTGCGCCGCCGGGCCGGGAAAAGGCCGCTGTCGGGCATGAGTCCTTCTTCTGTTTTCATATATATGGAACAAAAGAACCGCTCAGCACCGAAAAAAACGGCGGACGATTGCAAAAAAAGAGTTGCCAGGAGGAAATTCTATGGATGCGCCTTTAGCCGATCGGTTACGCCCCGAAAAAATTGAAGAGGTGGCCGGGCAGCAGCATTTGCTGGGACCCGGGAAGGTTTTGCGGCGGATTGCCGAATCGGGAAAACTGCCGAATCTGATTTTTTACGGCCCTTCGGGGGTGGGGAAAACCACCGTCGCCAATATTCTGGCGAAAAATTGCGGAAAAAAACTCTGCTATCTCAACGCTACCGTCTGCTCCACCAAGGATATCAAGGATGTGATTGCTTCCCTTTCCACCATGGAGGGCATGGGCGGCGTGGTGCTGTATCTGGATGAAATTCAGTATTTTAATAAAAAGCAGCAGCAAACCCTGCTTTCCTTCATTGAAACCGGAGAAATCACCCTCATTGCCGCCACCACCGAAAATCCCTTCTTTTATGTATACAACGCCATTTTGTCCCGCTCCACGGTTTTTGAATTCAAGCCGCTGGGGGTGTCGGATATTGAGGGACTGTTGAATCGGGCAATAGAAAAAATCAACCGGCAGGAGCAAACCGAGTATTCTTTTGCCCCCGGTATTGCCGAAAAAATGGCCCGGGCGGCTTCGGGGGATGTTCGCCGGGCGCTGAATATGCTGGAACTCTGCCTGCTGCTGCTCAAAGATGAAAAGCAGGGGGTGGTGGACGATTCCATGACCGAGGAACTGCTGAAAAACAATTCGGTGCGATATGACCGGGAGGGGGACGAACACTACGATCTGCTTTCGGCTTATCAAAAATCCATGCGCGGGTCGGACCCGGACGCGGCGGTGTACTACCTGGCCCGGATTCTGGCAGCGGGGGATTTGCCGAGTGCCTGTCGGCGGCTGATGGTGTGTGCCTGTGAAGATGTGGGGCTGGCCTATCCGCAGATTATCCCCATTGTGAAAGCGGCGGTGGATATCGCCCAACAGGTGGGGCTGCCCGAAGCGCAGATTCCTCTGGCTGACGCGGTGATTCTGGTGGCCGTCAGCCCGAAATCCAATTCCGGCTGCATGGCGGTGGAACAGGCAATGGCCGATATTTCCGCCGGGATGGTCGGCACGATTCCGCGAATATTGCAGAACAAGCACTACGACGGCGAGGATGCGATTGTCAAAGGGCAGAATTACCGCTATCCGCACAATTTCCCGAAACATTATGTCAACCAGCAATACCTGCCGAAGGAATTGCAGGGGAAACAATATTACCGTTTCGGCGACAACAAAACCGAGCAAAAATTCAAAGAATATGCAGAGTATTTGAGAAAATGAAAGAATTTGTATTACCGAAAACCACCCGGCGGCTGTGGCAGCTGCGGGTTTTGCTGGCCGGCATTTTGCTGGCCGGGCTTTCCGTTCTTTTTACGGGCGGATTTTTCAGTTGGCTGTACAATGCGGTGGTTGCGGCCGTTCCGGTCGCTTTTCTGGATTTCTGGTATATTACGGCGGCCGCCCGGCGGTTTCGGGTTCGGGTGGAAGAAGATCGGATCACCGTGTTCTCCGGGGTGATTTTTCAGAACAGAACCCTGATTCCCAACCGTACAACCGTATATACCGAAACTTTTTCGCTGCCGCTTGACCGGTTATTCGGGCTGCAGGGAGTGATTCTGCACGCCGCGAGAGGGGTTCTTTTTTTGCCCCAGATGAATCGGGAAGCGGTGGAAAGCGTGACCGAAAAAGGGCAGAGCAAAACCGGGAATCCCGCCCCGTGAAACGAAAAGGAGAAACCGCATGAAAAAGGTCTATCGGGCGCACCCTTATATGGCGTTTTCCTTTTTGAAACCCTATTTGTTTGTGCTGATTATTCCGCTGCTGTATGCGCTGCTTCGGTTTTTGAGAACCGGGGAAAAAACCAGCATTCTGTTTGCGGAAATTGTGATTTTCGTCGCCCTGGCAGCCCTGTCGCTTTGGCGGTGCGCCGCCTTTCGGCTGGTGCTGGACGGGCAGACGATTTTCATTCGCCGGGGGGTATTTTTTCGGCAGGACAGTGTGATTCCCCGGGAAAAACTGACGGTCGCCCGGTTTCGCCGGGGGGCAACCCATTTTGTCACCGGCAGTACGGCTGTGCAGCTGAACACCGAGGCCGGCGCCGGGGAGCGGGCCGACTTTTCCTTTGTGATGAGTCGAAAAGGCGCCCGGGATCTGGAAGAAGCGCTGAACGGCAGTCCCGGAAATACGGCGGTTCGGTATTCCGCCTGGCGGGTGGCGCTGATGGCGGCCAGCACTTCCTCCATGGTCAGCGGGGTGCTGATCGGGGTTCCGCTGATCAACAATCTGGGAAAATTATTCGGCAACGGGATTGCCCGAATGCTGTTTGACCAGGTGGAACGACTGAATGTGCTGGAAAAATATTTTCCGCCGATCATCAATTCCCTGACGGTATTGGTACTGACCTTCTTTTTATTCGGCTTTTTGGTGATTTTTTTCCGATATTTCCGGCTTTCGCTGATGTTCGGGCGGTCGGTGCATATCCGAAGCGGTTTGTTCAGCCGAACCCATACGGTTTTTCGGGCCGAACGGGTCAACGGTATTTTCAGTGAGCAGAATTTTCTGATGCGTCTGTTCGGGCTGTATTCCCTAAAGGCAGAAATCGGGGGAATGCGGTACCAACAGGGGGATACTTCGGCTCTGTCACCGGCCTTGAACCGGCGGCAGCGGGATCAGTTGACCGACCGACTGTTTCCCACCTTGAAACCGACCGACCTGACAGCCCGTCCGATCCCCGGGCAGGGCAACCGATTTCTGTTTTTCCCCAGTCTGTGGTTCTGCCTGAGCGGAGTGGTTTTTTCGCTTTGCATTTGGTTTTTTGAGCAGTTCTGGAGCGGGATTCTGCTGCTGAGCGCGGCCGTGGCGCTATGGATTGCCTTTGGGGCTTCGCTGGGGGTGTGGAATTACCGAAATGGCGGCATCGGAATGAATGACACGGTGCTGACGGCCGTGAACACCGTGATGGGAAAAGGCGTTTGTCTTTGTTGCAAAAAAGAGGCCATCGGCATGGTTCGTGTGGTTCGCAATCCGGTGGATCGCCGGTCGGGAACCTGCAGTGTGAAAATCGGGTTGCGAAGCAAAACCGGTACCCGCATCAAGGTGCGCCTGTTGGCGGAGGATCGGGTTCGGGAACTGTTCGGGCTGAGCGAATAACCGGCTTCGGGGCTGCAGCGGCCAAACGGCCGTTTTTTGAAAACTTTCGGGAATAATTTTTCGGTTTGTGCCGATGCTATTGCTGAAAAGAACCGGAAAAACCGATGGCGGCGAAGGCCAAAAGGTTTCCGGATTTTCGGAAAGGATCGGTAACAATGGTAATGCGGATGGTTTGGGCCTTTGTGATCGGGGGAATTTTTTGCCTGATCGGGCAGGCGCTGATTGACTATACCAAACTGACCCCGGCCCGGATTTTGGTGGGCTATGTGGTAGCCGGGGTGATTTTAACGGGCATCGGAGTTTACGAACCGCTGGTTCGTCTGGCCGGGTGCGGAGCCACCACGCCGCTGACCGGGTTCGGCTATCTGCTGGCAACCGGGGTGAAAAAAGCGGTAGCGGAAAAGGGGCTGTTCGGCGCCCTTACCGGTGGCTTGACCGCCACGGCTGCCGGAATTGCCGCGGCCGTGTTTTTCGGGTATTTGGTTGCCTTGTGTTTTTCTTCCCGGGAAAAAACCTGATTTTACAGCGTTTTATCGCCCTCGGGGCTGCGGCTCCCGGGGGCGGTTTTTTTTTAGGCAGAGAGGCCGAAAAGGGGAATATTTCGGTAGACTTTCCGCAAAAGGTGTGATATAGTTAAAAAGAATCCTTCAAGCGCCCTCCCTTAGTCTGCTGCGCTGACATCCTTTTCAGAGGGAGCCATGGACTCTGCGAAATTTTCAGCCTGCACAACCCAAAACAAAACCGGGTAAGGATGGCCTGAATATGGAAAAAACAGAAGAAAAAGGAGCATTTCGGAATGATTTACGACATACTGGAGAAAACCGGTGAAGCCTGCCGGAAGCATCTGAATACGGCGGTTCGTCTGGAGGAGGATTTCCGGCCGAATTACGATTCCTGCAATCTGCGTCATCTTTCGGCTATCAACAGCAAGGCTGTGCTCAAAGAACCGACCGAAACGGCCGACGGATACGGTATAACCGCGGTGTTGGACGAGCGTCTGGAAATCCGCGAAGAATTTACCGGCAAGGGACCGGTGTTTTTGCAGCGCAATACCGTGAAGAACGGAACCGACAAACCGCAGACGCTGACCTATATCAGTTCGGCGCGGTTTACGGTCGATACTTCGGGGGTAATGGACTGGAAGGACGATCGCCGTTTTGCGGTTTACACCTGCCGCAATTCCTGGTGCGGCGAAGGGCAATGGGTAGAATCGACCCTGTCGCAGCTGGGCATCCGGGAGGTAAAGTCCTCCTATGGGGCTTCCCGTGCCTTTACCCTGCGAAGCGAGGGCAACTGGTCCACCGCCCGGGATTTTCCCCTGCTGATTCTGTGGGATAAAGAAAAGAACATCAGCTATTTTATCGAGCATTTCGGGGCCTGCAACTGGGAAATCGAGCTTTCCCGTTCCCGGGAGGAAGAAACCCTGATTTTGGACTGCAACAGTGCCGATCTGCATCATGACGGATTCCATCATGTGCTCCTTCCCGGGGAAACCTATCGCACAACGCCGGCGTTGTTCGGCAAGGTTTCGGGCGGGTTTGAAGAAGCGGTTGCTGCCCGGATTGCCTTTTTGAGAACCTTTGGACGCCGTTTTGAAAACGGGGCGCCGGTGATTTACAATACCTTTATGAACAGCATTTTCGGCTCCCCGACAGCCGAAAACCTGATGAAACTGATTCCGGCCGCTCAGAAAGCCGGCTGCGAAATTTTCTGCATTGATGCCGGGTGGTTTGTACGCGACGGCAACAACATCGGACTGGGGGATTATTTTCCGAGTGACGATCGTTTTGCCCCCTATGGGTTTGACGGAATCATCGGTGAAATCAGCAAAGCCGGCATGGTTCCGGGGGTTTGGTTTGAATGGGAAGCCCTTGGCCGATTTGCCGAACTGGCCAAACTGCCCGATTCTTTGGTGACCCGGAACGGCTGCAAGGTCAGTTCCTGGCGCGGTTTTGCCGAAATGCGGAATCCGCAGGTTCGAGAGGCCCTTTATCGGGCGGTTGATCGGGTGTATCGGGCCGGGGTGCGGTACATCAAAAACGATTTCAATGCCAGTCTGGGCATCGGCTGCGGCGACAGCGCCGACCGGTACGGAGAAGAATTGCGGGCCTACAGCGAGGCATTTTATGAATTTGTGGAAGAACTCTATCGGCGGTACCCCGATCTGATCATCGAAAACTGCGGAAGCGGCGGCGGACGGGAGGACAGCGAAACCCTTTCGCACTTCTTTGTCCAAAGCACCAGCGATCAGGAACATATGACCAACAATCCGTCGGTGCTGAGCGGGTCTTTGGCGTTGATGCCGCCCGAAAAGGCCGGAAACTGGGCCTATCCCATGCCGGCGCTGATTGAATGGTATCAAGAGGCCGAAAAGCCGGAGCGGCTTGCCGAAATGCGGCGGGTCGCGGCCGACGGAGAACAGACCGTTCTGACCATGACCGGCGGCATTCTCGGGGCAATGTTCCTTTCGGGGCGGATTGATCTGGCCGATTCCTACAATGCCCGGTTGATCCGGCAGGGGATTTCGGTGTACAAACGCATCCGCAAAGCCGTGGCAGCCGGATCCCCGGTGTATCCGCTCGGGTTTTTCCCGCTCGGCAAAACGGGAATGTACGCCTACGGAATCCGCAGCGGCCGGAAACTCTACCTGGCGGTCACCAAAGTGAACGCGCCGGGCAGTTCCGTAGTGCAGATTCCGCTTCGCGGGGCAAAATCCGCCAAAATGATTTACGGGCCGGCCGAAGGGAGCGCTTTTGCTCTGGCCGGGGAGGTCCTGACGGTTCGGTTGGATGCCGCCGATGCCGCCCGTCTGTTTGAAATCACTCTATGAGAACCGAAAAACTGTATGAAACCGACAGCCATCTGCGCGCCTTTTCGGCCCGGGTTCTTTCCTGCGCCCGGGAACCCAATGGGTCACGCTATCGGGTGATGCTGGATCGGTCGGCCTTTTTTCCGAAAGAGGGCGGGCAGGAATGTGATCTCGGCCAAATCGGCACGGCGCAGGTAGAAGAAGTGCTGATTCTCGGGGGAGAATTGATTCATTATACCGATGCCCCGGTTGGCGGCGAGGTGGATTGCCGGCTGGATTGGCCGCGGCGGTTTCGAAATATGCAATACCATACGGGGGAACATATTCTTTCGGGGTTGATTCATCGGGAATTCGGCGGAGAAAATGTCGGGTTCCATCTGGGGCTTTCGGAGGTCACCTGTGATTTTTCCCTGCCGCTTGGGGAAGAGCAGCTGGAAGAACTCTGCCGCATGGCCAATCGGGTAATTGCCGAAAACCGGCCGGTGACGGCCAAAATTTACCAAAGCCTCCGGGATTTGGAGGGAATTCCCTATCGCAGCAAATTGGAAATTCAGCAGGATATCCGGCTGGTCACCATCGAAGGGGTGGATGTCTGCGCCTGCTGCGCGCCCCATGTGTCTTTTACCGGCGAAATCGGGATGCTCTCGATTGTCCGTGCCGAACGGATTCGGCAGACCACCCGGTTGTATCTGCGCTGCGGCGCGCAGGCAATTGAGGATTTTCTGCAAAAACAGGGGCAGCTCCGGCAGATTTCCGCCTTGCTGAAAACGCCGCAATCTGCTGCTTTTGAAGCGGTTTCGGAATTGCTCGGCAAAAATCGGAAACTCAGTGAAGAAATCGGGAAGCTGCACCGACAGGCGGTTCTTTCCCGGCTGAATGATCTGCCCGAAAAGGCCGAAACACTGGTGGAATGGTTTGAACAGGCCGATCCGGCCGATCTGATGGCCTTTATCAACGAGGCAAAATCCCGGGTGACCCGGCTGTGTGCCGCCCTGACCCAAAGGGAGGACGGCAGTTCGTTTTATGTGCTGTTTTGTCCGGGTGAGGAATCCGGGTCCTTTTTCCGGGAAGCCAATCGGGTTCTCGGCGGAAAAGGCGGCGGAAAGAACGGGATGGCGCAGGGGGCGTTTTCCGCCTCCCGGCAGGAAATTACGGCGTATTTGGAGAATGGGCATTTATGAGAGAATTTGTGATCGGAAAAAATGACGCGGGGCAGCGGTTGGATCGGTTTCTGACCAAAGTGGCGCCGAATCTTCCGAAATCGCTATTGTATAAATATCTGCGGATCAAACGCATCAAGGTCAACGGAAAACGGGGCGAAATCGCGACGCGGCTTTTGGAGGGCGATCGGGTTTCGGCCTATATTTCGGATGAATTTTTCACCCCCGTGCAAAAACATTATGATTTTTTGGGGGCGGCCCGGTGTCTGACGGTGGTGTACGAGGACGAAAATCTGCTGCTGTGCGATAAGCCGCAGGGGTTGCTTTCGCATCCCGACGAACATGAATACGGGGATACGCTGATTACCCGGATTCAGCGGTATCTGTATGAAAAGGGGGAGTACGACCCCGAACAGGAGCATTCCTTCCGCCCGGCGCTGGCCAACCGGATTGACCGCAACACCGGCGGCATCGTGATTGCCGCAAAAAATGCCGAAGCCCTGCGGATTTTGTGTGAAAAGATCAAAACCCGGGAAATTGACAAGCGGTATCTGGCGGTGGTTCACGGAAAAATGGAGAAGCCGGAAGCAGAGATCGAAGGGTATCTGCAAAAGAACGAGGAAAAAAACAAGGTGTTCATTCAGTCGGAAAAAACGGCCGAAAACCGCACCATTCGCACCCGGTATCGGGTGATCCGTGAAAAAAACGGGCTTTCGCTGCTGGAAGTGTTCCTCTTAACGGGAAGAACCCATCAGATCCGCGCTCACATGGCTTCCCTCGGGCATCCGCTGCTGGGGGACGGCAAATACGGAAAACTGCAGCAGGATAAAAAACTCGGGTTTGATAAGCAGGCGCTGTATTCCTATCGGCTGACCTTTGATTTTCGCTCGGACGCCGGAATTTTAAACGGGTTGGCCGGCAAAGAATTCCGGGTTTCATCGGTGTGGTTTGCCGAAAAATGGTTCGGAATTGATTGCGGCCGTCTGCCCTGAACCCAAAAGCAGAGAAGGAGAAAACGGTTTATGAACAAAGCGCCCGTGCTGCAGGAAGAAACGGTCTTGTCGGATGATTCCTATCACGCAGCCATCGAGTCGAAACTCAGAAATCCGCGAAAGGTCTATTCCCGGTTATCGCTGGCCGTCTTTTTTTATCTGGTTGCCACGCTGGTGTCCCAGATCCTGTTGGAGGTGGGGGTGTCGTTGCTGGCACCCGAATGGCTGAAAAGCCCCTACTTTGTTTGGGCGGTGATGGTGGTTTGCCAATACCTGGTGGCCATCCCCGTTGCCTTTTTATGCACCCTCGGGCTGCCGGTTTTCCGGTACCCGGCCAAACGGCTTTCGGCAGGCAGCTTTATGCGGGCGTTCGGCCTTTGCGTGCTGATTTCCTATGTCGGTTCTGTTCTCAGCCGGATTTTCAATGCCTGGTTGGAAGCGGTCACCGGTAAAACTTCGGATGATTCCGCCCTTTCCGCCATGATGGAAAATTCCAGCCTTTGGGTAGTGATGCTGGTGGTGGGCATCATCGGTCCCCTTATGGAGGAATTGCTGTTCCGGAAAATGTTGTTGGAACGGCTTCGCCCCTATGGAGAAAAACCGGCACTGCTGTATACGGCGCTGATTTTCGGGTTGATTCACGGCAATTTGAGCCAGTTTTTCTATGCCTTCGGCATCGGGCTGATTCTCGGCTATCTTTATCTGCGTACCAATACCCTGTGGCACGGCGCACTGCTGCATATACTGTTCAATTTGCTGTTCGGGGTGATGGCTTCCTATCTGCAGGGAAAAAGCGAATCGGGCGAAGGCTGGATGATGGCCGCCGCGCTTCTCGGGTGGCTGATACTGGCAATGGGGATTGTCGGCATTGTGGCAGCGGTCCGGCTGCGGCGTCGGGTATTTTTCCTGCCTAACTACTATGAAATTCCCAAGGGGCGGCGCTTCAAAACGGTATTTGTGAATGTCGGCAGCATTCTGCTGGCGGTGGCATTGCTGGCTTATTCGGTGTTTGCGATGCTGATTTAAAAGCGGAAGAATCCCGCCTCGGAACTTTGCGGCAAAAGCGCCCGACTGTTTTCAAAAAGGAAAAAGCAACAACCCGAGCGGCGGTGGAAAACCGGCGGATCGGGTTGTTTTGTTGCCATACCGGCTCCATTTAGTCCCAATTGCGGAGTGCTTTTTTGCGGCTGGTACCCTTCAGAATTTCTCCCTCAGTCAGCTGCGCTGACCTCCCTTTCAGAGGGAACCGGGGATTTTGCTAAATATTCAGCTTGCACAAACCCTTGCCTAACTCATCAGAGGGAGGCAAGGGTTCAAAATTTTTGCTGCATCCGGAAAAGACGGGGGCTTTCTTTTGGACAGAAAGCGGCCCGGTTTGCGGAAAATTCTGCACAGGAGGTTATTCCACCACGACATAGGAAGGTGTTGAATCCACACTGACTTCGCCGGCGAAGAAGTAGGCATCCAGAATTTCTTTTACAATGGTACCGGCGGCGAAGCCGTTGCTTCCGTGTTCCAGAATCACCGAAACGGCGATTTCGGGGTTTTCAAAGGGGGCAAAGGCAATAAATACGCTGTGATCGGCGCCGGAATCGGTTTGGGCCGTACCGGTTTTTCCGCCGACTTTGATGGGGTAATTGCCGAAAACCGTTCGGCCGGTCCCGTCCTCGGTAACCGAAAGCATTCCGGCCTTCACGGCTGTCCAGGCCGTATCGGAAATCGGAAGGGTGCCGAGAACATCCTTCCCGCCCTGGCGATAGGTTTCCTTAAGATCGTAGGACATTACCCGGCTGATTAGGGTGGTTTTATACCGGGTTCCGCCGTTGGCCAGTGTGGCGGTGTACCCGGCCAGCTGCAGGGGGGTAAAGGCGTTTTTCTGCCCGATGGAAATCTGCAGGGTATCGCCGCTTCCCTCGGCCACATCGGCGAGCAGTCCGGCAGAATCCCCGACTTCCACTCCGGTGGGAACCCCCAGCCCGAACTGACGGAAATAATCGGTCATCAGGGTGGCACCCACCCGGCGCCCGACTTCAAAGAAGAAATAGTTGCAGGAACGGGCCAGCGCGGTATTCAGGGTGATGCTGCCGTGGGTGCCCATGCAGGAGGGCTGGTAATCGGGAAACAACCGATAGGTATGCAGACAGGTGATGGTTTCCGTGGGGGAAAGTTTTCCGTTATCAATGCCGCACACCGCAACGGCCGGTTTGATGGTGGAACCGATGGGGTAAATGCCCTGGAAAGCCCGGTTGAGCAGCGGGCGGGAAGGATCCTTGAGCAGTTCGTTGTAGTTTTCGCTTAAGGTAGCGGCATCGTAGGTCGGATAGTTGGCGCTGGCAATCACCGCGCCCGAAGAAACGCTGCGAACCACGGCCGCTCCCCCGGTGACCGTTCCGTTGGAGGCTTTCAGCGATTCCACCGTTTCGGCCAGGGCGGCCTGGGTTCGGGACTGAACCGATTTATCCAGGGTAAGCAGTACGGTTTTGCCGGCAATCGGTTCTTTGGTGATTTTGGAATCCACAATGGTTCCGTCGGCGTTCAGGTAATAGGTGATTTCGCCGTCGTCACCGCGAAGATCCTCTTCCGCATAGGCCTCAATTCCGCTTTTGCCGACCTTATCGTTGAAGGAATATCCTTTGTCTTTATAGCCGACAATGCCTTTCTTTTCGTCGCCGTACCACATTTCGGCATCAATCAGACCGACGCTGCCGATAATCTGCGGAGCCAGATCGGTTTGCACATATTCCCGGAAGGGAACCACATCCACACTGACCCCTTTGAGCAGAAAGCCGCCTTCGCTGACCCGCTGCATAACCTCTTCGGGAACATCTTCCGCCAGGGTAAAGGGATTGGCAATGGAAAAATCCGACGCTTCCATGGTGTAGCGGACCCCCATAATCAACCGGCGGTCGGCTTCGGAATAGTCGGTCAGTTTGTATTTGTCAATGAGTTTGGAGGCGGCGTTTTCGGCCGTGGCATAGTGGGCCAGCCCGATGCGGCTTAAAAAAGCGGCGTTATCGGATTCGGTAAAGGAATAGGGTGCCGTCTGGGAAAGGGGAAGTTTGTCATTCCATTCCACCTCCATCGATTCCAGGTACCGGCAAAGGGTTAAAATCAGGTCATTCAGGGTGGATTTTTCCAGATAGGCGCTGTTGAAAACAATGTTGTAGCCGTCGCGGTTGACGGCGATTTTCCGGCCGTAGCAATCCAGGATTTCCCCTCGGGGGGCTTTGAGTACCGCCACCCGGGTGCTGACCCCCGAAGCCTGCGAAGCATAACGGTCGGCGCTGAGCACCTGAAGCGACAGCAGCCGGACGCTGTACAAAACCAAAATTCCGGCCATGATGCCGGCAAGAACATGAATTTTTTTGTGTCGATTGCCAGGAAACGGCATTCGGGTACCTCCTTTTCGGGGTCAAATTCCCATTAAAGACTCCGGTGCCGCCGGGCAAACCGGCGGGACAAAGCCCGTTCGATAAAGTAAAAGGGCAGAATGGAAACCCCGGTGAAAAGCGCCGAGGGAAGCGAAAACTGCAGCAAATAAAACATTTTTCCCTGAACCCCGGTGAAATAGTAGAAAATCAGCCATTTCAGCCCGAAATACAGCAGAGAAAACACCAGGCTCAGGGTGATGGCGGCCGGCAGGTTCCGGTTAAAAATGTATCGGGAAAGCGCCGAAACGGCAAATCCGCAAAACATAAAAAACAGGGTATGGTAGCAGGCGGAAAAGGAAGAAACGCTGTCACACAGCAGACCGAAGAACAGCCCGTACAACAGCCCACCCATCCCGGTATCGTTCATGGCGACCGTGAGCAGCAGCGGAAGCAGCAGCATCAGCGAAGCGTGTCGAATCTGAAAGGTGAACAACTCGGTATAATGCAGAAAAAAGATCAAAAGCCCCAGCAGAATTTCGGTGAGGGGAAACCGCCGTTTTGTGGTTTGCATCAGTTCCCCTCCGGCAGCGTGAACACGCCCTGACCGGAAAACCCGGTGATGATCATACAGGCCCGGATGTCCGAAAAATCGGCAAACGGAGTGACAACGGCGTACAGCGAAGAACTGTAGTTATCGCTTTTGATGTTTTCCACCGTTCCGATGAGCAGCCCTTCGGGGAACAGCCCCTGGCCCGAAGTGATCAGAAAATCCCCCACGGCCACATCGCAGGATCGGGAAAGGTTATACAGTTTCAGCTGATGGTCGGCGGCATAGTCGGCCGTGCCGGTAATCAGCCCTTTATCGTCGGTGCGGCTGTCATTGGCACCGGCAACGGTTTGGGGGCTGAGGATGGTGGTGATTTTGGAGGTGGTCAGCCCGACTTCGCTGACAAAACCGACCACATAATTGCCGGTTACCACCGGATCGTAGGCCTTTACGCCGTCCAGGCTCCCTTTATTGACGGTAAAACCGCAAAAGGGATCGTCGCTGTCGGCAGCAATGCTTTTGGCATCCAAAAAGGTGAAATCCGGGTTCCGGTCTTTGATTTCCAGATATTGTTTATAAAATTCGTTTTCGCGTTTGAGTTCTTCGTAATCCACGGTTTTCTGCCGCAGTTCGGAAAGCTCGTCCGAAAGCTGGCGGTTTTCCAGCAGCAGTTCCCCCGAATCGCTCATCTTTTTTTGGTAGTCGCGGATGGCGTTGCCGGCATCGGCCGCCAACTGTTCAAAGGGGGCCGCCAGTGTGCCGAAAAAGCCCGAAACCGGAGAAAGCATTCCGGAAACGGCATACACCACAATGCTGATAATCAAAACGGCCGCCATAATGCAAACCGCTACTTTGAATTTTTTGGTACGCAGAAAAAATCGCATAAAGCGCCTCCCAGCGGAGAAAAATCATCGGGCTCCGTTTTGGCCGCGGCGGCCGGGCCCGGGTTGAAAGCAGAAAAGAAACCGGTCGTTTTTTGAATTCCGGCTTGAAAAGAAACGGCGCAGCCGGGGTTGAAAAAACGGAATCGCCAACCGGACAAAGAAAAAATCTTCGGCAGACGGCCCGGCTTGTGGCTGAGGCATCGCCGCTGCCGCAACCGGCGAAAGGGGACCGTTACCCCCGGAACCGGCGGCTGTGACGGAAAACATAGTTTTCAAACCCGTTGCCGGCCTCCAGCCGTTTTAAGGTGCCGAGCACCACGCAGTCAATCGGGTTTTCGGCCACCTTGACCGGCATTCCGGTGTTGCGGCGGATCAGTTCCGGCAGCCCCCGAAGCATGGAGGTTCCGCCGGTCAGGGTAATGCCCCGGTCAATGATATCCGCCGAAAGTTCCGGCGGCGTTTTTTCCAGGGTGATGCGGATGATATCCACAATATTGCGGATGACATCGGCCATGGCCTCCCGGACTTCCTCCGAGGAAATGACAATGTTCTTGGGCAGACCGTCCACCGCGTTGCGGCCGCGGATTTCCACGCTTTTTTCGTCCTCATAAGGAAGCGCCGAGCCGAGTTCGATTTTAATCTGTTCGGCCGTGCGTTCCCCGATGATCAGCCCGTGTTTTTTCTTGATGTAGTGAATGATGGCCAGATCCAGATCATCTCCGGCGGTACGGATGGACTGGGCCGTTACGATATCGCCGAGGGAAATGACCGCCACATCGGTGGTACCGCCGCCGATATCGGCGACCATATTGCCGGCGGCATCCCAAACCGGAAGCCCGGCCCCGACAGCGGCGGCCATCGGTTCTTCCACCAGATCAATATCCGAAGCGCCGGCCTGTTTGGCGGCATCGTAAACCGCCCGGCTTTCCACCTCGGTCACGCCGGCCGGAATGCAGAGAACCATTCTCACCCGGGAAAACAGCGAACCCTTCAGCGCTTCTCTGACAAAGCGTTTGAGCATGGCCGCCGTCACATCAAAGTCGGCGATTACGCCGTTTTTCAGCGGTTTAACGGCCAGAATCGACCCAGGGGTTCTCCCGATCATCTCTTTGGCGGTACTGCCGACCGCCCGGACGGCATCGTTGCGGACATCGTATGCCACAACCGACGGTTCCCGCATGATGATGCCTTTCCCCTTGACGCAGACCAGCGTAGTGGCCGTACCCAAATCAACCCCGATATCTCTTGTAAACATATCCCTTTTCTCTCCTTATTTTCACAGGCCGTTGCCCTGTAATCGTTTTTGATGATGCTCCGGAACCAGAAAATCAAGAGCTCCGTGCAGATTCTGAATGTGGATTTCCTCCTGCCCGGCGGCATATTCGCCGTCCAGCGTCCAGTCAATCTCTTTTGACCCCTGCACCAACACTTCATGCACATGGGTAAAGACGATGTTTTTGCGGCACAGATCTTTTTTCAGCAGCCCGTCGATGATATCGTTGAGTTCGAATACATTGGCCGGAGTGCGGATCAGGAGCACTTCAAACAGCCCGTCGTTCAGGCGAACCGCGGTTTCGTCAAATTTCACCACGCCGCCTACCGACATGGAATTGGAAACGGCGCCGAACAGAAAGGACCCTTCCACCGGCTGCCCGTCGAGAAGAAAACGCAGTTCAATCGGCCGGATGGCCCCGAGGGACTTAATGCCCTCAAAAAAGTAGGCGACCTGCCCCAGCAGATTTTTAACATTCTGCGGAGCGGAGTAGGAAGCCCGGGTAAAAGCCCCGAAGGAGGCGGTGTATTCAAAATACCGATCCCCGAATCGGCCGATATCCAGCGGAATACGGTTTTGGGACAAAATATCCCGGGCCGCCGCAACCGGATCGCGCTTGATGCCCAGCCCGCCCGACCATTCGTTCAATGTGCCGGCCGGAATGTACCCGAGGTCAAACCGGTTCGGATTGTGCATCAGCCCGGTAATGACCTCATTCAGGGTGCCGTCACCGCCGCAGACAACCACCGTATCAAACGAATCGGGCAGTTCGGCCACCACCCGGGTGGCATCCCCCCGGCATTTTGTGGGATACACCGTTACCCGGTATCCGGCATCGGAAAACACCCGAACGGTATCCAAAAGACGGGTTTTCATTACGGCCTTTCCCGAGCAGGGATTCACGAGCAAAAACAAATCCTGCACAGCGGTTTTTCTCCCCCTTTTCAGAGCATTGGTTTATTATACGGAATAAATATGAGAAGTTTATGAACGAACCGGCGTTTTGCTTCCCCGGTAATCAATGGGCAGGGTAGCGGTGGCGTTTAAATCCACCGAGCCGATGTTGCCGCTTTGCCATTCGTAAAAGGCCTGAACCCCTACCATGGCGGCATTGTCGCCGCACAGGGAAAGGGGCGGATAAAACAGCCGGAATTTTCCGGCATCGGCCAGTTGCTGCATCCGCCCGCGCAGCTCACTGTTGGCGCTGACCCCACCGGCCAGCACCACGGTGGAAAGCCCGGTTTGTTCGGCGGCCGAGCAGGTATGCTCAATGAGAATATCGCACACCCGTTTGCGGACACAGGCGCAAAGAACCGGAATATCCACCGGTTCGCCCACCTGTTCGGCATGGTGCAGCAGATTCACTACGGCGGTTTTCAGCCCTGAAAAACTGAAATCCAGCGGATTGCCCGAAAGATGCGGAACCGGCAGGGGATATTTCCCAAAATCGGGAAGGGTGGCCCGTTTGTCCAGTTCCACCCCGCCGGGATAGGGAAGCCCCATAGCCCGGGCGGATTTATCAAAGCATTCTCCGGCGGCATCGTCCCGGGTGCAGCCGAGAAGGGTGAAATCGGTGTATCCGTCCACCCGGCAGAGCAGGGTATTGCCTCCCGAAACGGTCAGGCACAGAAAGGGCGGTTTCAAATCGGGATGGGCTGCGTAGTTGGCGGCGATGTGGCTGCGCAGATGGTGAACCGGAATCAGCGGAACGCCCAGCGACAGGGACAGACTTTTGGCAAAATTCACCCCGACCAGCAGCGCCCCGATCAATCCCGGGGCAAAGGTGACGGCAACGGCATCCAGATCGGAATAGGCAACGCCGGCCTTGCGAACAGCTTCCTCCACCACGGCGCTGATGGCTTCGCAGTGCCGCCGGGAGGCAATTTCCGGAACAACCCCGCCGTACAGACGGTGTTCGGCAATCTGGGTAGCCACCACCGAGGAAAGCACTTCGCGCTCCCGGGTGACGGCGGCGGCGGTTTCGTCGCAGCTGGATTCAATAGCGAGAATCAACATACAGGGGTTTCCTCCTCAAACCGAAGGGTATAAATCAACGCATCTTCCTGCGGATGGGTGTAAAAGTTTTTTCGGGTGCCTTCCTTCTCAAAGCCGAAGGATTCGTACAGCCGGATGGCTTCCCGGTTGCCGGAGCGAACCTCCAGGGTTAAAAAAGAAAGGGATTGTTTGAGCGCAAAAGCCACACAGCAGCTCATCAGCCGCCGGGCAATGCCCTGACGGCGGTGCTGTTCCGCAACCGCGACATTCATCAGATCTCCCTGTCCGGCTACGCAGCGAACGCCGCAATAGCCCACCAATTCGCCGTCCTTTTTGCAGCCGAAAAACACCGTTCCGGCCGACAGGGCCGACAGCACGGAATCTTCGCTCCACGGGTCGGCAAAGCACTGCGCTTCCAGGGCGGCAATGGCCGGAGCATCCTCCGGTCTGCAGCGGATAATCGGGCCGAAATTCAGGGAAAGTTCCCGGTTAATGGCCGAAACCAGCTGATCCCGGCAGCTGCGGTAGGCAGACAGATCCAGCCCGTACGGATCGGCAATACCTCCGCCGAGAAGGGTGATTTTTTCAGCCGGAACACCGGCCGAGAGCAGAGCGCCCTTGTGAGAATGGCTCATGCAGAAAATCCGGTCGGCCGCCCGGCAAAGGGGCAGGCTGACCACCCGGGAACGGTGATTCGACAAATCGGCACCGATTTCCCGCATGACCGTCACGGCTTTGGGACTGGCCGGGTCGCCGGTAAAGGAAAAGCCGGCGCTCTCGGCGGTCAATTCCGGGTTTTTCAGCGAATTGACATAGCATTCCGCCATAGCCGAACGGCAGGTATTCCCGGTACAAACAAATAAAATATGCAAAACAGAACGCCTCCTTTGGGCAGGTAAGAATCATCCGAACCCGTTTTTTGAGCGCAGATTTTCCGCATTGCCGCGTTAAAATGCCCGTTTCTTTTCGCCCTGGAAAGAAGAAAAGGGAAAATGCACCGAAAATATGCCGTTTCAGGCAAATGCGGATGCGAACAGGCCGTGTTTTCGCCCGGGGCGCCCCCGGGATTTCTTTTAGCCAATCGCGCCGCGGGTCTTTTCCGGCCGCTTTCCCGAACGGGTTTTGATTTATCCTTTGGCATCAAACCAGGTTTTGCCGGCGTGGGCTTCCACCTGCATGGGAACCCGGAGCTGTACGGCGGATTCCATTTCTTCCTTTAAAATGCGGCAGGCGGCAGCCTGATCGGCTTCGGGACATTCCACAATCAATTCGTCGTGAATCTGCAGAATCAGCCGGGCCTGCGGCAATTCGGATTTTAATCGGCGGAACACCCGGATCATGGCGATTTTAATAATATCGGCGGCCGTTCCCTGAATGGGGGCGTTGCGGGCCACCCGTTCCCCAAATGCCCGGGTTACGCGATTGGCGGCGGAAAGTTCCGGCAGATAGCGCCGACGCCCGAACAGGGTGGTGACATAGCCGTCTTTTTTGGCCTGCTCAATGCAATGATCCATATAAACCGAAAGTTTCGGATAAGCAGCCAGATAATTGCGGATATACAGGTCGGCCTCCTTGCGGCTGACCCCGATATCCTTGGAAAGGGAAAAAGCCCCGATTCCGTACACAATGCCGAAATTTACCGCTTTGGCCTTGCTTCGCAGATCCGGCGTGATCAGATTTTCGGGCAGCCCGAACACCTGGGAAGCGGTAACGGTATGAAAATCATATCCGCTGCCAAAGGCGGCAATCATGGCTTCGTCACCGCTCATGGCAGCCAGCACCCGCAGTTCAATCTGAGAATAATCGGCATCGCACAGAACATAACCCGGCCCGGCCAAAAAGAATTTGCGGAACTGCCGCCCCTCTTCACTGCGAACCGGAATGTTCTGCAGATTCGGCTCCAGGGAGGAAATCCGCCCCGTTCGGGTTTCGGTTTGATTAAAGGTGGAATGAATCCGACCGTCCCCGCAAATGGCCGAAAGCAGCCCGTCACAATAGGTGGATTTTAATTTGCTCAGTTGGCGGAAGGTCAGCAGTTTTTCCACCACCGGGGAGAAAAACCGCAGTTCTTCCAGCACTTCGGCCGAAGTGGAATACCCGCTTTTGGTTTTCTTTTTGGTGGGCAGATGCAGTTCTTCAAACAAAACCACCCCGAGTTGTTTGGGGGAATTTAAATTGAATTCATGCCCGACTTCTTCAAAAATTTCCCGCTGCAGGGCGTCAACGCGCCGGGTCAGGGTTTCGGACATCTGTTCGATTCCGGCCCGGTCCACTGCCACCCCCACGGTTTCCATTTCAGCCAGAACCACGGCCAGCGGCAGTTCAATTTCGCGTAGTAATTTTTCCTGCCCCCGGCGGGCCAGCTCCCGGCAAAGGGTTTTTCCGGCCGCGGCGGTTCCGGCGGCACACAGCAGCCGCTCGGATTCCCGCGGCGGCAGATCGGCCTGCAAAGAAAAGGCCGGCGGCGCATAGGCCTTTTGCAGATAGGAAAAATCATACCGGGAAACTTCGGGATTGCAAAGGTAGGCGGCCAGCAGCAAATCGCAGACAACCCGGGTTTCTTCCCGGCCCATTCCGGCGAGAAGCCGGTGAAGATTTTTTAAATCCCAAACGGTTTTTTCGGCCGGACCGGTCATCAGCGAAACAAAGAACGGGTTTTCAAAATCCACCGGACAAACCCGGTTTTCTTCCAAAAAGACAGCGCAGCCGTCCTCAAAAAACGGAATAACCGTCAGAGCGTCGGCATCCAAAAGTTTCTCCGGGGAGCAAAGGGTCAAAGAACAAAGATCCGGGGAAACCGGTTCGCTCGGCCCGGTGGCCGGGGAGGCGGAAATGCCCATGGAATCCATCAGTTTATACAGTTCCAGCTTTCGCATCAGGGCGGCCAGTTTTTCGGGATCGCCCGGGGTGATGCGGTAATCCTCCGGATTTTTGCTGACGGGAACATCCCGGCAAATTTCCCCGAGGAAGCGGCTCAGATAGGCCTCGTCTTTTCCGTCAATGAGTTTTTGGCGCACCGCCGGACGAATCAGCGGCGAATCCAGATGGCGGTAAATGCCGTCCCGGCTGCCGAAATCGTGAATCAGCTGAACGGCGCCTTTTTCCCCAATTCCCGGAACCCCCGGGATTTTATCGGAAGAATCCCCCATAACGGCTTTGAGTTCCAGCATCTGTTCCGGAGTCATTCCGGTTTTTTCCATCAGGGTCTGCGGATCGTATACCGTCAGTTCCGGCCGGCCGTTTTTGGTGGTGGTCAGAAAAACCCGCACCCGGTCCCGCACCAGCTGCAGCGAATCCCGGTCGCCGGTGGCAATGATGCAGTCGTCCCCTGCCGAAACACACCCGTCGGAAAGGGTGCCGAGAATATCGTCGGCTTCAAAGCCTTCCTGTTCCACTACATGGTATCCGGCATAACGAAGCCAGTCTTTGAGCAGCGGAATCTGGGAGCGCAGTTCGTCGGGCATCGGCCGGCGGCCGGCCTTATACCCGGGGTATTTCAGGTGCCGGAAGGTCGGGGCTTTGAGGTCAAAAGCCACCGCCACGCCATCGGGATTTTCGGCGTGCAGCAGTTTGTTCAGAATCTGGATGAATCCGTAAACGGCATTGGTAAACTGCCCGTCTTTGGTGGTAAGCGCCCGCACCCCGTAAAAGGCGCGGTTGACAAGGCTGTTTCCGTCGATAACCAGTAATTTCATCAGGTGGTTCCCCTTGTTGTTTGATCAAACGGCGGTACATTTCCGCCGTGGGCGCGCGTCCCCTTTCGGGCGGCCCGAACGGGGAAAGAAACCGTTTTGGCCGATTCCTCTCCGTTCTCTTTTAGTATACCATGCCTTGCCCGGTTTGTCACCCCCCACAAGGCAAAAATTTGACTTCGTCCGGGAAATTTGTTATAATGACGGCATGATGAAAATAGGAAATTTAACGGTGGGCGGTTTTGCCGCCCTGGCTCCCATGGCCGGCGTCGCCGATCGGGCTATGAGGGAGCTGTGCATCCGCTTCGGAGCCGGGTATTGTGTTTCGGAACTGACCAGTGCCAAAGGGGTGGATCTCGGGGACAAAAAATCGGCCGCTTTTCTCGCCTGCTTTCCGGCGGAACGGCCGATTGCGTCGCAGCTTTTCGGGTGTGATCCGCTGATTCTTGCCCGGGCGGCCGAAAAAGCACAGGAATACGGGCCGGATTTTCTGGATCTGAATATGGGGTGCCCGGCACCCAAGGTCGCGCTCAACGGCTGCGGCAGCGCTTTGATGAAGAATCCGGAATTGGCCGGAAAAATCGTGCGGGAGGTCCGTCGGGCGGTAACGCTGCCCGTTACGGCTAAAATCCGCATCGGGTGGGATGAAAATTCGGTGAACGCGGTGGAATTTGCCCGGGTTTTGGAAGAGGCCGGGGTGGATGCCATTACGGTGCACGGGCGCACCCGGGCGCAGATGTATGCGCCGCCGGTGCATAGCGAGGTCATTCGGGCGGTGAAGGAAGCGGTTCGGGTTCCGGTGATTGCCAACGGCGATATTACCGACGGAGCTTCGGCTCTGAAGATGCTGTGGCAAACCGGCTGCGATTATCTGATGGTCGGTCGGGCGGCTATGGGAAATCCCTTTATTTTTCGTGAAATCGAGGCGACCTTTACCGGCAGGCCCTACACGCCTCCCACGAAAGAGGAACGGATTGCGGTGATGAAGGAACAGATTCTTCTGATGACCCGGTACAAAGAAGAACGCACGGCATTCCTGGAGGCGAGAAAACATACGGCCTGGTATTTTCGCGGATTTCCGGGCGCGTCGGAAATCCGGCGGGCGTGCAGCACCATCAACGGATGGGAGGATATTGAAAGAATCTGCGAAAAAGTACTTGCCGAACCGCGGAATGTGTGATACAATAAATCGAATTGTTATGTGATTTTTTCAGGAGGCTGAAAGGGTATGTCAGGACACAGCAAGTGGAACAATATCAAACGCAAAAAAGAAAAAAGTGATGCTGCCAAGGCGAAAATTTTCACCAAAATGGGGCGGGAAATCGCCGTGGTCGTAAAGCAGGGCGGGGCCAACCCCAACGAAAACAGCAAATTGAAGGATGTTATCGCCAAAGCCAAAGCGGCCAATGTCCCCAATGAAAACATTGAACGGATTATTAAAAAAGCCGCCGGAGAGGGCGACGCGAACAACTATGAAGAACTGATTTATGAAGGCTACGGCCCCTGCGGCGTGGCCGTGGTGGTGGAAACCCTGACCGACAACCGCAACCGCACTGCCGGGGATATGCGGCACTATTTCGATAAATGCGGCGGCAATCTCGGCCAGGCCGGTTCGGTCATGTTCCTCTTTGATCGGGTCGGAAAAATCGAAATCGAAGCCGAGGGAAAAGACGAAGACGCCGTGATGATGGATGCGCTGGATGCCGGCGCCGACGATTTCTCTCTGCAGGAGGATGTTTTTGTGATCACCACCGATCCCAACGAAATGGGGAAGGTTCGGGATGCGCTGGAAGAAAAAGGATATGAATTCGTTTCGGCGGAGGTAGCCTATGTTCCGCAGACTCTTACCACCCTTTCTTCCGAAGAAGATATCAAAAATATGGAAAAACTGATCGATATGCTGGAAGAAAATGACGATGTACAGGAAATCTGGCACAATTGGGATATGCCCGACGAGGAAGAGGAAGAATGAGTACGGCCGCCTCTTTCTTACATTATATAATATAGAACGGCCGCAACCAGAAAAAATGAAAACGCTCCGGAAGGCCGGAGCGTTTTTTGCCCGGGGAAAGCGGCGGGGAAACGGCAAAGAGTCTGTCAGGCCGAAAACCGAGCGGGAAGCGACGGTTTGAAAATCCGCCCTTCCGAAACAAAAATCCGCCCGGAAACGGCAGCTCAAAGAAGTCCGCGATCAGGATTTTCGGAATTCCATGATGTCCTCGATCCGGCAGTCCAGTGCTGCGCAAAGTCGGTCCAGCGTTTTGGTTTCGATGTTTTCGTTGGCCTTCAGCCGACGGACGGTTTTGCTGTCGATGCCGCAGGATTCCCGCAGCCGATAGGTGGAAATTCCCTTTTCCTTCATGGTTTTCCACAGGCGCTCAAATACAATCATTTCAGTCCCTCCTTGATATTTGCTATTATGGGGATTATAATCTTTTTTATTAAGGGGATAAAATCCCCATACAGGAGTTGCGCTATGAAAAAAATTGCTATTGCCGGTGGACGGGATTACACCAATCGGGAGGAAGCCTATCGTTTTATCGAACAATGTATCCGCGAGGAAATCCCGGACGAAGTGCCGGTGATTCTTTCGGGGGGCTGCCGGGGGGCGGATGCCATCGGGGAACAGTATGCCGGGGAACACGGCTGGCAGGTGGAAAAATTTCTGCCTCGCTGGGACGAATACGGTCGGGCGGCCGGGCCGATCCGCAATGCACAAATCGCCGAAAAGTGCGATTTCGCAATCTGCTTTTGGGACGGAAAAAGCCGGGGAACCCGGTCGCTGATGAACCTGGTTAAAAAAAACGGAAAGAAAGCCTATGTGTTCCGCTACTCTCTGCCAAAGGATGAATAACCCCCATTTGTGTTTTGTCAAAGAGAGGAATCACAAGATGTAGTGGAGGGGAGAAAAAGTTTCGCAAAAGAGAAAAAAGATTGCAAAAAAGTGTTGACAAAAGGGCGAAAAAGGTGTATAACAG
>CAKSNI010000003.1 GCA_934476025.1 uncultured Eubacteriales bacterium
GTACTTCGAAGGTCGTACAGCCTAAAAACAATAATCCGACCGATGGAATGCAGGACCCAATGGCCAACGGGGTGCTGGGGGAAGCGGAAAACTCACTGGATCTGGTGTTCGTAGGGGATTCTGAGAGCTACTGCGCGTTTATGCCGCTGAAGTTTTGGCAGGACCGGGGCATTCCCTCCTATGTCTGCAGCACCAGCGGGCAAAAACTGACCCACTCTTTACAGTTCCTGCATAAGGTTTTTGATCATCAAAAGCCGAAAATCGTGGTGCTGGAAACCAACGCAATCTTTTCGGGCGTCCAGCAAACCGATGTGCTGATCTATGGAGCGGCCGACCGTTTTTCGGTATTCCAGTATCACAACCGGTGGAAATCACTGAAACCGCGTGATTGGAATTTTACCATCAACTATACCTATGTGGAAAACAGCAAGGGCTACTATAACGGGATGGCAGCCGATCCGGCCGATGCAAGCGGGTATATGGATTACAGTGAGGAAGTGGCCCATATTCCCTCCCGTTCGCGTTTGATGCTCGAACGCATTGTCTGCCTTTGTGAAGAAAACGGAGCCAAGTTGATCCTGGTCAGTTCGCCCAGTACCAAAAACTGGAATTATATGCGGCATAACGCCATTGCACAGTTTGCCGAAGAATGGGATTTGGAATACATCGATACCAACCTTTTGCAAACCGAAATTCCCATTGACTGGAATACCGATACACGGGACAAAGGAGACCACTTGAATTATTACGGCGCCATCAAGGTTTCGGCTTATCTGGCTGACCGTCTCAGCCGGGAATACGGCCTGGAGGATAAACGGGGCCGGGAGGACTACGCTTCGTTTGACAGCGCTCTGGCCGAATTCAAAAAGGCCATCGGGATTACCGGCGACCTTTAAAACGGGGAAAAGAATGAACCGGATCCTCACACAAAACTATACAAAGAAGGACTCCCGGGCCGTTTTATGCGGCCCGGGAGTCCTTGGCATCCGGCCCTCTGAAATTTCGTTTTTCCGGTGCCTTTTGAATCGGAAAAGGGCATATCGATAAACGCAATACCAATATGAGAAAGTTGCAATTGCACATTCGCGGGAAGTGTGTTATAATTTATACAAATTTGTAATATAGGAAGGTGTACTATGAATAAGATTTCAATTATCGGTACCGGGAGCGTCGGCTCGACCATCGCCTATACCCTGACGGTTATGGGCCTTGCTTCGGAAATTGTCATGATTGATATCAACAACGAAAAGGCATTGGGAGAGGCGCTGGATATTCGCCAGGGCACTCCGTTTTGCAACGCCTGCACGGTATATGCCGGGGATTATCGGGATGCTAAGGATTCCGATATCGTTATCCTGACTTCCGGTATTGCCCGCAAACCGGGGCAAACCCGTCTGGAACTTGCTCAGACCAATGTGAACATCACCAAATCGATCATTCCGGAAATCACAAAATACGCTCCGGACGCAATTTACATCATCGTCAGCAACCCGGTTGATATTCTGACCTACACATTCGTGAAATATTCCGGTATTCCGGAAAACCGCATTATCGGTTCCGGCACCATTCTGGATACCGCCCGCCTGCGCGCCAGACTGTCGGAATACTATAACATCAACCAGGGCAATGTTCATGCCTATGTTTTCGGTGAACACGGAGACTCTTCCTTTATTCCGTGGTCGGTAGCCAACATTTCCAATGTTCCGATTGCCGAATGTCAGAAACTGATTACCACTCCGGGAATCACCAATCCGGAACTCAATCTGGACGAAATTGAAACCTATGTCCGCAAATCCGGCGGCCGGGTGATCGCCCGGAAAGGCGCTACCTTCTATGCGGTTTCCGTTTCGGTATGTCATATCTGCAAATGCATTCTCAGCGGTATGGATACAACCATGACGGTTTCCACCCTGATGCATGGTGAATACGGCATCCAGGATGTCTGTCTGAGCACCCTGAACATGATCGGTCACAGCGGTGTCCGCGGCAAGGTCAATCTCGCCCTGACCGACGAAGAAGTGGCAAAACTGCACCACAGCGCCGATACTCTGAAAGAAGTTATCGGAAATCTGGATATCTGAGAAAGGTCGATCAATATGGAATACCGCATTGAACATGATTCGATGGGCGAAGTCCGGGTTCCGGCTGACCGTCTTTGGGCAGCCCAGACTCAGAGAAGCCACGAAAACTTTGAAATCGGCGTAGGGATTGAAACCATGCCCAGAGAAATCACCCACGCTTTCGGCATTCTGAAAAAGGCCGCAGCACAGGCCAATGCCGAACTTCGTCCGGAAAAAATGACGAAGGAAAAGCTGGACTGTATCAGTGGGGCTTGCGATGAAGTGATTTCCGGAAAACTCAATGAGCATTTTCCGCTGGTGGTTTGGCAGACCGGTTCCGGTACCCAATCCAACATGAACGCCAATGAAGTTATTGCCAACCGGGCTAACCAAATTGCCGGTCAGAAACTTTGTCATCCGAATGATGATATCAATATGAGTCAGTCGTCCAACGACACCTTCCCGACGGCTATGCATATTTCGGCGGTTACGGCGGTAAGCGATCGGTTGATTCCGGCTCTTGAAACGCTGATAGCAACCTTCCAACGCCTGGAAAAGGAAAACGAAGGCATTGTTAAATCCGGGCGCACCCATTTGCAGGATGCCACCCCGATCAAATTCAGTCAGGAAATTTCCGGGTGGAGATCCAGCCTGCAGCGGGATGTCGAACTGCTAAAAAGTTCTTTGAAGCCGCTTTATGAACTGGCTCTCGGCGGAACAGCCGTCGGCACCGGACTGAATGCTCCGAAGGGCTTCGCCGAGCTGGTCGCCGAAAAGGTCGCCAATCTTACCGGAAAACCGTTTGTGACGGCTTCCAATAAATTCCACGCTTTGACTTCCAAGGATGAATTGGTGTTCTGTCACGGCGCGATGAAAGCCACGGCCTGCGATTTAATGAAGATTGCCAACGATGTGCGCTGGCTGGCCAGCGGCCCGCGAGACGGTCTTGGAGAAATTCATATTCCCGAAAACGAACCGGGGTCTTCCATTATGCCCGGCAAGGTCAATCCCACCCAGTGTGAGGCGGTTACCATGGTGGCCGTGCAGGTCATGGGGAACGATGTGGCAGTCGGAATGGCAGCCTCTCAGGGGAATTTTGAGTTGAATGTGTTTATGCCGGTCGCGGCATACAATTTCCTGCAATCGGCCCGATTGTTGGCGGAAGTGGTTCTGTCCTTTAATAAAAACTGTGCAGTCGGAATCACCGCGAACAAGGAAAAAATGGAACACAACCTGTACAATTCATTGATGCTGGTAACGGCACTGAATCCGTACATCGGGTATGAAAATGCTGCCAAAACCGCCAAAAAAGCCTATAAAGAAGGCATCTCTTTGCGGGAAGCCTGCGTTCAACTCGGCTTTTTAAGTGAGGAAAAGTTCGACGAAGTGTTCCATCCTGAACAGATGGTTTGATTTTCGGAACGGAGGGAAAACGATGAAGGTCAGTTATTTTCCCGGCTGTACCCTGCGAACAACAGCAAAGCAGCTGGATGTTTATGCGCGTCGAAGCGCCCGGGCGTTGGGAATCGAACTTTGTGAATTGGAAAATTGGCAGTGCTGCGGCGGTGTGTTTGTCAGCGCAAAAGATGAAATAGCCTCCAAGCTCCCCGCTGTGCGGGCCTTGGCTGCCGCCCATCGGGAAGACCGGGTGCTGGTCAGCGTTTGTTCGGCCTGTCATAATGTACTGAAACAAACCAATGATGCTATGCTGCACGATGGGGATTTTGCCGACCATGTCAATCGGTATTTGTCCCAGGATGCGGATTTTTCCGGAGAATATCATGGGGAAACCCGGGTGATGCATTATCTGGAAATGCTCAGAGATCTGGTTGGCTTTGATACCATTCGTCAGGCTGTGAAAAATCCCCTGACCGGTCGGAAAATCGGTGCCTACTACGGATGTCTGCTTCTTCGGCCGGGAAAGGTGCTGCAGTTTGATGACCCCGAAAATCCGAAGATTATGGAAGATTTTCTTCGGGCGTTGGGGGCGGAACCGGTTCTGTATTCCATGCGGAATGAGTGCTGCGGCGGTTATACCGTTTTGGAAAACGGCGAACTCTGCCGGCAGAAATCCGAGGCAATCGGCGAAAATGCCGCCGATCGCGGGGCTGAAATGCTGGTAACCGCCTGTCCGCTTTGCAAGTATAATCTGGATCGCAATCAGGATTATCTCCCGGTTGTATATTTCACAGAGCTTTTGGCAGAAGCTCTCGGAATCAAGGAGGATTGTTGTGGAGAATAAAAAGGAACGCCTGAAAGAACAGGTCCTTCGCATGAGCGGCGTGAATGTGTTGAAATGTATGCGCTGCGGGAAATGCTCCGGTTCCTGCCCGTCTTACGGGGAAATGGAATATCATCCGCATCAGTTTGTTTATATGGTCGAAACCGGGGATATTGAACCGCTGATGAAGTCGGAATCCCTTTATCGCTGCCTGTCCTGCTTTGCCTGCGTGGATCGCTGTCCCCGTGGGGTGGAGCCGGCCAAACTCGTGGAGGCGGTTCGTCTTTGCGTGATTCGTCAAAAGGGCGGCAACCATCTGAAACCGGACGATATTCCGGGTAAATTGGAGGACGAAATGCCTCAGCAGGCACTGATGAGTGCACTGCGAAAATATCAGAAATAGAAAGGAGAACTGCTTATCATGCAGAGAATCGGAGTTTTTGTCTGTCATTGCGGCACCAATATTGCCGGTACGGTGGATGTGAAAGCCGTTGCCGAAGCACTGCAAAAAGAACCCGGTGTGGCTTTTGCAACCGATTATCAATATATGTGTTCTCAGGCCGGGCAAAATATGATTATTGATTCCGTGAAGGAACATCACCTCAACGGAATTGTTATTTGTTCCTGTTCCCCGCGAATGCACGAGGCCACCTTCCGCAAAACGGCCGCGGCTGCCGGGCTGAATCCCTACATGGTGGAAATCGCCAATATCCGAGAGCAGTGCTCCTGGGTTCATAAGGAAAAGGAAATCGGGACCGAAAAAGCCATTGTTTTGGCCAAAGCGGCAGTGGCTAAAGTAGCTCTGAACGCTCCGCTGACCCCCGGAGAAAGCCCCGTAACCAAGCGTGCGCTGGTCATTGGCGGAGGAATTGCCGGTATTCAGACGGCGTTGGATATCGCCGATGCCGGGTTCCCGGTGGATATTGTGGAAACCAAACCGACCATCGGCGGAAAAATGGCCCAGTTGGATAAAACATTTCCGACACTGGACTGTGCTGCCTGCATTCTGACCCCGAAAATGGTGGATGTTGCTCAGAACGAAAATATCCGCATTTTTTCCTATTCCGAAGTGGAAGAAGTCAAAGGGTTTGTCGGAAATTTTGATGTAAAAATCCGCCGGAAAGCCAGATATGTCAAAGAGGATGTATGTACCGGCTGCGGCCTTTGTACCGAAAAGTGCCCGCAGAAAAATGTGCCGAACGAATTTAACCTTGGGATGGATACCCGGCATGCCATTTATATTCCGTTTGCTCAGGCGGTGCCGAAGGTGGCTACCATCGACCCGAATGCCTGTATGAAACTGAAAACCGGAAAATGCGGCGTTTGTTCCAAAGTATGTTCCGCCGGTGCGATTGATTATCAGGCAAAGGATGAAATCGTTGAAGAAAAGTATGGGGCCATTGTGGCAGCGACCGGCTTTAATCCGATTTCCATGGATAAATTCGATGAATTTGCCTACAACGAATCCAAGGATGTTATTACCTCTCTGGAACTGGAACGGCTGATGAACGCCGCCGGCCCGACCGGGGGGACTCTGCTTCGCCCGTCGGATCATGAGCATCCGCATACCATCGTTTTTGTTCAGTGTGTCGGTTCCCGCTGTGCGGCCTGTGCCGAAAAAGGAAAAGAGTACTGTTCGAAAATTTGCTGTATGTATACCGCCAAGCACGCCATGCTGATTCGGGATAAATATCCGGATACCGAGGTCTATGTTTTCTACATTGATGTTCGTACTCCGGGGAAAAACTTCGATGAATTCTATCGCAGAGCGGTGGAAGAATACGGGGTCCATTATATTAAGGGCATGGTCGGCAAGGTCGTTCCAGAAGGCGGGAAACTCAAGGTTCAGGGCTCGGATCTTCTGTACGGAAAACAACTGCATATTGATGCGGACCTGGTGGTTCTCGCCGCCGCGATTGAACCGGATAAATCAGCCCGTCACCTGGCTACTATGCTGACTGCCAGCATGGATACCAATGATTTCTTTACCGAAGCCCACCCGAAGCTGCGTCCGGTGGAAAGCCCGACAGCCGGTGTGTTCCTTTCCGGAACCTGCCAGGGCCCGAAGGATATCCCGGAAACCGTTTCCCAGGCAGGTGCGGCCGCTTCCAAGGTAATCGGCCTGCTGTGTAAAGATAAACTGAAAGGAAATCCCTGCGTCGCCCATTCTGACGAAATGATGTGTAACGGCTGTTCTACCTGTGAGAAGGTTTGCCCCTACGGTGCTATTTCGTATCAGGATAAAGAATTCAGAATGCCGGATCGCACCACCAAGGTGCGTCGGGTGGCCGTTGTCAATGAAGCGGTATGCCAGGGCTGCGGTGCCTGTACGGTTGCCTGTATGTCCGGGGCAATGGATCTGAAAGGATTTTCTCACAGACAAATCATGGCGGAGGTTGACGCAATATGCAAGTAGAAAACTATAAACCGCGAATTGTCGCTTTTTGCTGCAACTGGTGTTCCTATGCCGGGGCGGATCTGGCCGGAAACAATCGTTTGAACTACCCGGCGGATGTTAAAATCATTCGGGTGCCCTGTTCCTGCCGGGTCAATCCGATGTTTATTCTTCGGGCGTTTCAGCGTGGGGCCGATGGGGTGATTCTTTGCGGATGCCATCCAGGAGATTGCCATTATACCACCGGAAACTATTATGCCCGTCGTCGGATGTCCCTGCTGTTTTCCGTGCTTGACTATCTGGGCATTGAACGCGAACGCACCCGGGTTGAATGGGTGAGTGCCGCGGAAGGTGCAAAATTTGCCGCAACCATGAACGATTTTGTCGCTCAGGTTGCCGCTCTCGGTGAAAATAAAAGACTGGAGGATTTACGATGCAAGAAATAACGCGTGAAATTCTCGCAGAAAAGGCTTTGGAACTGCTGAAAAAAGGAACCGTTGATCGGATCCTCGGATGGAAAGCCGGAGAATTTGACTACGATGTTACCCCCGGTATTTTTACCGATGCCGAATCGTTTCAAAAGGAATTTGTCTGGAATGATTTCTGCTCCTGCAACTTTTCAAAATATCTGATTGCTCAGGCCGCTCAAACCGAATCGAAGGTGCTTGTTTTCTTAAAACCCTGTGATACATACAGCTTCAATCAGCTGCTCAGCGAACATCGCTTTGATCGGGAAAAGGTTTACGCCGTCGGGGTTCCCTGCAACGGAATGCTGGATGTTTCCAAAATCCGCGAAGCAGCCGAATCCATCGGTTCGGTTCGTGATGAAGGGGATACCGTTACGGTGGAAACTCTTTATGACGGAGAAATCAAACGGGATCGGGCTTCGCTTTTGGCCGAACGGTGCATTCACTGCAAATCCAAAAAGCATGTTGCCTATGACGAACTGCTCGGCAGTGACGGAGAAGTGCTGGATTCTCATCGCTTTGATGAGGTGGAGCGTTTGGAAAAAATGACTCCGGATGAACGCTTTGCTTTTTGGCAGGGGGAACTTTCCCGCTGCATTCGCTGCAATGCCTGCCGGGATGTTTGCCCGGCCTGCACCTGTGAAAAGTGTGTGTTTGACAACCCGGCTTCCGGGGTGGAAAACAAGGCGGCTGCTAACTCTTTTGAGGAAAAAATGTTCCATATTATCCGGGCTTTCCATGTTGTCGGGCGCTGCACCGACTGCGGCGAATGTTCCCGTGTATGTCCGCAGCACATTCCGCTGCACCTTTTGAACCGGAAATTCATTTACGATATTGATCGGCTTTACGGGGATTATCAGGCCGGCGAAATCGTCGGTAATCGGCCGCCGATTGTCAATTTCACCGAAAATGATCCGGAACCGTCCGAAGCGGTAGAGAGGGGGTCCGAACATGCTTAAGATCGCCGTCAGTGAGAAAAATCGCTTTTTTGCGGCTGTTGCCAAAGAAGTTGCTCTGTACCTTCCGGTGGATACCGCCAAAGGAGCCTTCTTTGAAAAATGGGAAGAAGGCAAAGCGGTTTCTTCGGCGTTGAATACCAATCGGAGCGCGAAAGATTTCTTCTTTCCGCAAACCGAAAACCTGATGGATTTCAAAACCCAGGGCAAAAAGATCGAGGTAATCGACACCCGCAGCGAAACGGAAGATTTTGTTCTGTTCGGGGTTCGGGCCTGCGACTGCAAGAGCTTTGAAATTTTGGACCGGGTGTTTTTAAGCGAACCGGTGGACTCTTACTATCAGAACCGTCGGGAGCATGCCGTGATTTTTACCATGGCCTGTACCAAACCGGCTGAAACCTGTTTCTGCTCCACCTTTGGAATTCACCCTGAAGAACCGATGGGGGATGTTTCCTGTTATGAAACGGCCGATCAGCTGTATCTGGCCGCGCAGACCGAAAAAGGGAAGTCCTTCCTTGCCCGGTTTGAAGGGCTTCTACAGGCGGGGGATGCCACTGATGAAAAGGCAGTGGAGGAACAGAAAGACACCATCGTGCAGCGTCTTTCCAAAACGCCGCTGGCTTCGCTGAAAGCCGATGCTTTCGGTGCCGGAAAAACCCAGGAGTTTTTCGACGATCCTGCCTGGAAGGAACTTTCCGCCAGTTGCCTCGGTTGTGGAACCTGCACCTTTGTCTGCCCGACCTGTCAGTGCTATGATATAAAGGACTTTGATACCGGCCACGGCGTCAAGCGCTTCCGCTGCTGGGATTCCTGTATGTATTCCCAGTTCACCAAAATGTCGGCCGGTCAGCCGAGATTGACTCAGCTGGAACGCTTCCGTCAGCGTTTTATGCACAAACTGGTATATTATCCGAGCAATAATGACGGTCTGTTCTCCTGTGTCGGCTGCGGCCGCTGCCTGGCCAAATGTCCGATTCAGATGAACATTGTGAAGGTAATGAAAAAGTTGGGAGGTCCGAAAGAATGATTGCTGCAAACGAACCGTTGATCCCAAAAATCGGCGTAGTTACCGATATTCGGATTGATACGCCGGATGTCAAGACCTTCCGGGTTGTAACACCGGAAGGCAAAAAAGCTTTCGAACATAAGCCCGGCCAGTGTGCTATGCTTTCCATCCCCGGCGTGGGGGAAGCGATGTTTTCCATTACTTCTTCTCCGACCAACGAAGAATTCATGGAATTTTCCATTAAGAAATGCGGCTGCGTCACCGAATGGCTCCATGCAATGGAAGTTGGCCAGGAAATCACCATTCGTGGGCCGTACGGGCGTCCGTTCCCGGTAGATACGGAATTTGTCGGTCACGACCTTCTGTTTGTAGCCGGCGGCATCGGGCTGGCTCCGCTGCGCTCGGTCATCAATTATTGCCGTCATTACCGCGATCGTTACGGGAAAATTGATATTGTTTACGGCTCCCGCAGCAAGCAGGATCTGGTGGATTATCAGGAAATTCTGGATGAATGGACCAAAGATGAAGGGGTTCAGGTTCACCTGACCATCGACCGGGAACAACCGGATTGGGATGGCCATGTCGGATTTGTACCCAATTATGTGAAGGAACTCGGTTTTTCTACCGATAAAATTGCCGTTTTGTGCGGTCCGCCGATCATGATTAAGTTTACCCTGGCCGGTCTTCAGGAATTGGGATTTGCTCAGAGGCAGGTGTATACCACCATGGAACTGAAAATGAAATGCGGAATCGGCAAATGCGGCCGCTGCAACATCGGCTCCAAGTATGTTTGCAAAGACGGCCCGGTTTTCCGTTTTGATGAGCTGGACGAACTGCCCAACGAATATTGATATAGGGAGATACGAACGATGGAAAATATGGTGAATGTTTATTTGTTCGGGAAAAAGTACAGCGTTCCGTCCGATCTGACCATCATGCGTGCCATGGAGTATGCCGGATATCAGCTGGTTCGCGGCTGTGGCTGTCGGAACGGCTTCTGCGGTGCCTGTGCGACAATCTACCGCATCAAAGGCGATCGGGAACTAAAAGCCTGTCTTGCCTGTCAAACCAAGGTAGAGGACAATATGTATGTGGCGACCCTGCCGTTTTTCCCATTGGTCAAGCAGGTGTACGATATTGAAAAAATTCAACCGACTCAGCAGATTATGATGCAGTTGTATCCGGAAATTTACGCCTGCGTCGGGTGCAATGCCTGCACCAAGAGCTGTACGCAGGGGTTGAATGTCATGCAGTACATTGCCTATGCTCAGCGCGGAGAATTTCAAAAATGCGCCGAAGAATCATTTGACTGTGTTATGTGCGGAGTCTGCTCCTCCCGTTGCCCGGCCGGCATTTCTCATCCTCAGGTGGCTATGTTGGCACGCCGGCTGAATGGAAAATATCTGGCACCGAAATCCGAACATCTGGAAAATCGGGTGAAGGAAATTCATGACGGAACCTTCCGTGAATTGATTGAACAGTTGATGCAAAAACCTGTTGAAGAGATGAAAGAGCTCTACAACAACAGGGAAATTGAAAAGTAAGGAGGAAATACGAATGTATGCCGAACAATTTCAAAAATCCCTGGCTCTTGTAGAAGCCGCCCGGAAGGACAATATCGCTTTGGAACCCCGGAGAATGACAGCCCAGGAAAAGGATGACCTGCTGGCTGCCTATCATCCGGACTATAAAAAGAGCGAATTTTCCACCCTGCAAATCGGCCCGAATAAGGGAGAACAGGTGCCGCACGAACTTTGCGAAATGCTGCAGGCAAAAAGCCGGATCAGTGCAGAGGATGTGGATCTGAATCAAATTGATTATGATACCGATGTTCTGATTATCGGCGGCGGCGGTGCCGGTGCGTCGGCAGCCATTGAAGCGGACAACGCCGGTGCCAAGGTAATGATTGTTACCAAACTGAGAATCGGCGATGCCAATACCATGATGGCAGAAGGCGGTATTCAGGCGGCAGATAAGCCGAACGATTCGCCGGCGATTCACTTCGTAGATGCTTTCGGCGGCGGCCATTATGCGGCCAAACGGGAATTGCTTGCCAAATTGGTTTGTGATGCTCCGGATGCCATTCAGTGGCTCAATGACCTCGGGGTGGAATTTGATAAGGCACCGGACGGCACCATGATTACCACCCACGGCGGCGGGACCTCCCGGAAACGGATGCACGCCGCAAAGGATTATTCCGGAGCGGAAATCATGAGAACCCTGCGGGATGAGGTACTGAACCGCCAAATCCCGGTGGTTGATTTTACGGCGGCTATTGAACTGATTCTGGATGAAGAAGGGCGTGCTGCCGGAGCGGTTCTGATGAATATGGAAACCAAAGAACTGCTGGTAGCCCGTGCCAAAACGGTGATCATTGCAACCGGCGGCGCCGGAAGAATGCACTATCAAGGTTTCCCGACTTCCAACCATTATGGGGCTACGGCCGACGGGTTGGTTCTCGGATATCGGGTGGGGGCAAAACTGCTTTATGCAGATACCCTGCAGTACCATCCGACGGGGGCGGCTTTCCCACAGCAGATTTTCGGGGCATTGGTTACCGAAAAGGTTCGTTCGCTGGGTGCAAAACTGGTCAACCGGGACGGAAAGGTCTTTATGCACCCGCTGGAAACTCGCGATGTCGCGGCCGCTTCCATCATTCGGGAATGCTCGGATCGCGATGAAGGTGTCGATACCGGCAATGGCAAGGCTGTTTGGCTGGATACCCCGATGATTGAAGCCATCGGCGGAGAAGGAACCATTGAAAAGAGAATCCCGGCCATGATGCGGATGTTTGCCGGTTACGGAATTGATATTCGTAAAGAACCGATTCTTGTTTATCCGACCCTTCATTATCAGAACGGCGGATTGGATATCAACGCCACCGGTATGAGTACCTGCGTGGAAAATCTGTATGTTGCCGGCGAAGCTGTCGGAGGAATCCACGGCAGAAACCGGTTAATGGGCAACTCACTTTTGGATATTATTGTATTCGGAAGAACTGCCGGCCGCAATGCCGGGAAAAAGTCGGCTCAAATAAAACCGGGCAAGCTGACATTGGCTCATATTGCTGCCTTTGATGAGCAACGCAAGGCAGCCGGGATTGTGACCGACGCGGTTTCACCGAAACTTCTGCCGGATTATCGCAGAAAGAAATAAAGAGGGGTTTATATGATTGTTAACTTGCTGGAAGCACTGACAATTTTTTGCTTTGGGCTTTCCTGGCCGATTTCCATTCGGAAATCCTGGGTCTCCCGCACCGCAAAAGGGAAAAGTTTGTTTTTTGAAGTTTTTTTGTTGATTGGGTATGCCTGCGGAATTGCCAAAAAAATTATTGAGGCCGGCGGTTTCTTCGGAGCAAAGCAAGGAAGCGGATTCATCTTTGTGTTGAGCTTTTTCTTCTATGTTTTGAACTTTGTAGAAATTTCCATTGATGCGGCACTTTATTTCCGTAACAAAAAGCTGGATGAGAAAGCCGATGCGCAGGCAAAGGCCAACGCTTAAAAGGGCTTTTAAAAGCAGGGGGAACAACCGGTTAGGTTGCTCCCCCTGCTTCAGTCTGTCGATAAACCATAAATTCTGTTTTTGCGGCGGTAACGCCGCTTTTTTCGTTTTTCCGCTGACAGGTGCGTCGGAAAAACACGCTCATAGTGTCGGGAAATGCTGCCCCCGGGGATATTTCCGTAAAATGCCGGTTTTGGATACCGGTTTCTTTTTTGGCGACAGACCCATTGTATAGCTGCCGAAAAGAATTCATGCGGCAAGGGATCGCCGGGATTTTGCTTAAAAAATGCGGCGCTTCCGCCGCATGATGCGGGAATTTTTGTAAAAAATCAGGATTTCGGCCCCCGGCGTTTTTTTCGCTTTTGGCAAAGCCGAATGATCAGGAAAACAATCAGGAACAGCAGGGCAAAAACCAGAAGATAGGGAATGAAAGCGGTAAGAATGACCAAAAAGAGCAGAAATCCGTCCCGGATATGTTCCAGACTTTCTACAAAGCGATGGCCAAGTCGGCTTGCAAAGGAGGTGGGGCGGGTGCTTTCCTTATCGACTTCACAGACGGTCAGAGAAAGGGCACTGTAGGAAATCTGCTGATCGAAGGATTTCAGCTGCCGTGTATAAGATTCGAGCTGAGCGGTTACTTCGGAAAGCTGTTCGCGGATTTTCAATAGATCTTCCACTTGATCAGCGGCCTGCAGCATTTGCAGCAAGGCTTCTTTCTCCGCCTGCAAGGCAGCTATTCTGCCTTCCGTGTCGGCGTATTGGGCGGTAATATCTTCGGTTTCAAACAGTTGTCGGGTGATGGTGGCGTTCTCAAAGGCTGAACTTAAAAAGGCTTCCAGCGATTCAGCCGGAATGCGAAGGGTTAGATAGCAGGTCCGCCGGGAAAAGGAGTTTTCGTTTTCGCTATACTTTTCCCGATAGCCGCCGTATTTTGTCAGAAGGTGATCGAGTGTTGTCAAAAAATCTTCATAATGAGCGGTTTCAACGGTGCATTCGCCACTGGTGATCCGTTTGCGGTCAGAGGACTGCAAATCGGAAAGAATGCCCGTTTCTTCGATCCGACCTGCTTCGCCAACGGAGTTTTCCAGGGTGGCGGTGTGACCGGATTTAACGGTTGAGGGGGCATAACAGGCACAAAGCGAAAGGCAAAGAAGCAGGGCGACACTCAGGACTAAAATTCGTTTCATGGGGTTCCTCCATTCTGTCGCAGCCCGGTAACGGGCACGAAAAAATTGATCGTTGGTTCCACCCTCTGTATACCACAGGATCAACAGATCTGTCAAGTTACAAGTTTGTCAGAATTATCGAAAATTTTCCGTTAGGTGTGCATGAATATGCAGTACGGCTGATGGGAATATCTAGCCGTTTCTCCCAATAATTGTAGAAATATGGCCGAAATAATTGGTTGTATTCCCGAATTTAAAAATATTTTCAAAAAATGCTTGCATAAATATAAGAAATATGTTACTATTTATGCAACAACAAAAGAGGCAATATCAAACAGGAGGCAACGATTATGGATAAATCAAAAATCAAAAAGGTCGTATTGGCATATTCGGGAGGGCTGGACACTTCCATTATTATTCCCTGGTTAAAAGAAAACTATAATAACCCTGAAATCATTGCGGTTTCCGGGAATGTCGGTCAGGCGGATGAACTGGAAGGTCTGGAAGAGAAGGCACTCAAAACGGGGGCTTCCAAACTGTATGTTGAGGATCTGACCAAAGAATTCCTGGAAGAATATGTATTCCCGGCCGTACAGGCCGGCGCGCTGTATGAGGACTATATGCTGGGAACGGCATTTGCGCGTCCCCCGATTGCTAAACGGATTGCGGAAATTGCCAAAAAGGAAGGCGCCGATGCTATTTGCCACGGCTGTACCGGAAAAGGGAATGATCAGGTGCGGTTTGAATTGGCTATCAAGGCTTTCCTGCCGGATATTCCGATCATCGCTCCCTGGAGAGAATGGAACATCAAATCGCGTCACGAAGAAATCGATTATGCGGAGGCGCATCATGTTCCGCTGAAAATCAGTCGGGAAACCAATTATTCCAAGGATAAAAATATCTGGCATTTGAGCCATGAGGGCCTGGATCTGGAAGACCCGAAAAATGAGCCGCAGTACAATAAGCCCGGATTTTTGGAAATGGGCGTTTCCCCTGAAATGGCTCCTGATGCGCCGACCTATGTGACACTGCATTTTGAAAAGGGAATTCCGACTGCTGTGGACGGAAAAGAAATGGGCAGTGTGGAACTGGTTACCAAACTCAATGAACTGGGCGGTAAAAACGGAATCGGACTTCTGGATATTGTGGAAAACCGGTTGGTGGGCATGAAGTGCCGCGGGGTATACGAAACGCCGGGTGGCGCGATCCTTTATAAAGCCCATCAGGTACTGGAAACCCTTTGCCTGGACAAGGATACTGCCCACTATAAGGCCTTGGTGGCGCAGAAACTGGCTGAAAATATTTATAACGCCCAGTGGTTTACTCCGTTGACCCAAGCGATCTTGGCCTTTGTGAAGGAAACCCAGAAAACCGTTACCGGCGATGTGACACTGAAGCTGTATAAAGGCAATATGATCAACGCAGGGGTAACTTCGCCGTACTCTCTGTACGATCCGGAAATCGCCACTTTTGACGAGGACGAAGTGTACAATCAGGCGGATGCGGCCGGATTTATCAACCTGTACGGACTGCCCATCAAGGTTCAGGCCAAAATGAAACAAAAAAATCAACTGTAATGGAAAAAAAGCGCCGCTCGATTGGTTCGGGCGGCGCCTGTTCCGAGAGAAACCAAAAAATCCAAAAACGAAACGGCCGCCCGAATCAGGCGGCCGTCTTTTTATGAAAGCGGGAGAACAGAACCGAAAGCAACAGAGCAGCCAACTGGACGGCCACTACGGTAGCACCGGTTGGGAAGTTCAGCCAGAAGGAAACGGCGATGCCGCCGATAAAGCAGAGAACCGAAAGTACGGCGGCCCCGACGGTAACTCCGCGGAAGGTGCGGAAAAGCCGCATAGCCGAAAGGGCCGGAAAGATAATCAGGCTGGAAATCAGCAGGGTTCCCATCAACTGCATTCCGAGAACTACACAAAGCGAGGTCAATACCGAAAGCAACAGGCGGTACAAACCGGTGTTGGTTCCGGTGGCAGCGGCAAAGGATTCATCGAATGTGACCGCAAACAGGCGGGGATAAAACAGCACATAAAGGCCGATGACCAAAACCGAAAGAATGATGCTGAAAATCGCTTCGGTGCGGCTGACCGACAAAATACTGCCGAACATATAGGAAGAAAGATCGTTATTGGTTCCGCTTTTGGAAACAATAATGACCCCGATAGCCAGCGCGGCAGTGGAGAAAACGGCAATGGCGGAATCTCCCTGCCATTTGCTGCTCTCGGTGATGCGTAAAAGAAGTACCGACGAGAGAACCACAACGGGAATGGCGATCCAAAGGGGAGAAGCCCCGATGGCGGCGGCAACCGCCAAAGCCCCAAAGCCGACATGAGAAAGCCCGTCCCCAATCATGGAAAATCGTTTTAAAACCAGACTGACCCCGAGCAGAGAACAGCAAAGTGAAACCAAAATGCCGCAGATTAATGCCCGGATCATAAATCCGTAAGAAAGCAGTTCGCCGAAAAAACTCATGACGGATTCCCCCTATAAAAATGTTGATAAAAGGGGCTGTCACGGTATTCTTCTTTGGTTCCGTAAAAATACCCGTCATGGGATAAATGAAGAATATGGTCCCCGTAGCGGTCGGCGGCAGTCAGGTCGTGGGAAACTGTAATTACGGTAACACCAAGTTCCCGATTGACCTTTTCAATCAAATGATAAAGATCGGTGGTTGCCAAAGGATCCAGCCCGGTAACCGGCTCATCCAGCAGTAGAATTTTTCCGGAAGCACACAATGCCCGCGCGAGAAGGACCCGTTGCTGCTGACCGCCCGAAAGATGCTGATAGCTGTGGAAAGCCAAATCGGAAATTCCCATCAGAGCGAGGTTTTCGCGGGCAATGTTCTTCTCCTTTGAAGTGAAAAAAGGATGCCGCCCCAGGCGGTTGATGCAGCCGGAAAGAACGATCTCCCAAACACTGGCCGGAAAATTTCGCTGAATTCCGCTCTGCTGCGGCAGATAGCCGATTTCGTTCGGCTTAAGATCTTCGCGGTAGCGGATGGAACCGGAAAGCGGCTTTTGCAACCGCAGGATGGTCTTGATCAAAGTGCTTTTTCCGGAACCGTTTTCGCCCAGCACATACAGGGCATCCCCCGGAAAAACCGAAAAATTCAGATCTTGCAGGACGACTTTGTCACTGTACCCGATGGTCAGTTGTTCGGCCTGAAGTAAAGGCGTTTCTTTCATGATAATCTCCTGTTTTTAGATAAGTTCATGATAGCATGGAATCAATCGTTTGTCAACACAGCCTCATCAGAAAAAGACTTGCAGAATGCTGCGCGCGATGGTAAAATAGAAACAGAAAAAAGAGAAAAGGGGAAATTCGGTGGAAGTCAATCCGAAACTTCGGGAACTCAAAGATCGGGCCAATACGCTGCCGCTTTCTCCCGGCGTGTATATCATGAAGGATAAAAATGCACAGGTCATTTACATCGGAAAAGCCAAGGCGCTTAAAAATCGGGTTACGCAGTATTTCGGATCTCCGAAGAACCACAATGAAAAGGTCCGGCGAATGGTGTTGAATGTAGATGCCTTTGATACCATTTTGTGTGACAGTGAATTTGAAGCCTTCATTCTGGAAAATTCTCTGATTAAACAATACCAACCAAAATACAACATTCTTTTAAAGGATGATAAGGGATTTCATTATGTTCACATCACCGAGGAAAAATGGCGGAAAATCGAATGGGTTAAGAGCAAAGGCCAATCCGGTAAATACATCGGCCCTTTTAACAGCGGAACTACGGTTCGCAATACTGTTCAACAGGCATTGAAAATTTTTCGCCTGCCTGATTGTCACCGTTCTTTTGATAAAATTTCCAAGCCCTGCCTCAACTATTCGCTTCATTTGTGTGATGCCCCCTGCCGGGGGAAGATTTCATTGGCGGAATACAACGCTTCCCTGGATGCTGCCGTGCGGTTTATTCGGAACGGCGGCTGCCAGAAGGCTGAATTGGACGATATGAAAAAGAAAATGGAAGAAGCGGCCGAGAAATTGGAATTTGAGTATGCGGCTCGCCTCCGGGATCGGATTCGCGCAGTGGAACGCATTTCCGAAAAGCAAAAGGTGATCGGCATCGGTGAGCCTGACCAGGATGTTTTCGCCATTGCCGCGGCCGGGAATCTCTGCTGTGTTCAACTCCTCAAATTCCGCGGTGGGTTGCTTTGTGACCAGAATCATTTTATTCTGGAAGAATACGAGGGGAAGAATGAAACCTACAATGCTTTTCTGCCGCAGTACTATTCGTCGGCCGAAGATATTCCGGGCAGAATTACGGTAGAAGAGGAATTTGAATCCATGGCGTTTTTGGAAACCTGGCTGACCGAAAAACGGAGGAAAAAGGTGACGGTTGTAGTGCCGAAAATCGGCCAGAACCGCAAATTGACCGATTTGTGTCTTCAAAATGCCGCCGAAGCCCTATCGAAACGGCTTCAGCGAACCGGAAAAGAAACTTCCGAACTAACGGAACTGGCTGAGCTTCTCGGAATGAAACAGCCGCCACGGGTGATCGAATCATACGATATTTCCAATACGGGTGGGGAAGCCAATGTGGCTTCCATGGTGGTCTTTGCGGATGCACGGCCCAATAGGGCGCATTATCGGAAATTTAAAATCCGCACCTTTTCCGGCCAGGACGATTACCGATCTATGGCTGAGGTATTGGATCGGCGCTTTTGTGAGTACGAAAAGCAGAACGATGAGGCGTTTTCAACCCTGCCCGATTTGATTTTGCTGGATGGCGGACGGGGCCAGATCAGTGCGGTTCTGCCGGTATTGGCCCGTCACGGGATCACGGTGCCGCTTTTTGGAATGGTGAAGGACTCTCATCACCGTACCCGGGCCATTGCTTCAACCGACGGAGAAATTGCCATTAAGCCAACCCGCCGTGTTTTCACTCTGATTACCAAAATTCAGGATGAAACGCATCGATTTGCCGTTGCTTATCATCATACCCTTCATAAAAAGAATACCCTTCAGTACCGGTTGACGCAAATTCCCGGAATCGGCCCCAAAAAAGCCGCCGGGTTGCTGCGGTATTTTAAAACCATGCAGGCAGTTCGTTCGGCAACGCCGGAGCAACTCGAAAAGGTTCCCGGTCTTTCTGCCCGGGATCGGGAGGAAATTGTGCGGTATTTTCAAAACGAATAATGCGGAATCAAAAAAGCCGCTTCCCGGACAGAAAAATCGGGAAGCGGCTTTGAAATTGCGGAAGGAGTCAGTTTTTTAAACTTTGAATCGGAGCGGGAATCTGGCCGCCACGGCGGATGAAGGTGGCGGGAGAGTAACGGCTGACCTTCATAACCGGGCCTTCTCCCAGCAAACCGCCGAAGGAAAGCGAATCGCCAACCTGTTTTCCGATGGCCGGAATCACCCGTACCGCGGTGGTTTTGGAGTTGATCATTCCGATGGCGGCTTCGTCGGCAATGATGGCGGAAATAACCTCGGCCGGGGTGTCACCCGGAATGTTGATCATATCCAGCCCAACCGAGCAGACGGCCGTCATCGCTTCCAGCTTTTCAATGCTTAAAGCGCCGCAGGCGGCAGCATGAATCATGCCGGCATCTTCCGTAACCGGAATAAAGGCACCCGAAAGGCCGCCAACACGGGATGAGGCCATAACGCCGCCCTTTTTCACCGCATCGTTAAGCATGGCCAAAGCGGCAGTGGTGCCGCAGGCACCGCAGCATTCCAAGCCAATTTCTTCCAAAATATGGGCGACGGAATCCCCGATTGCCGGGGTCGGTGCCAAAGAAAGATCAACAATGCCGAAGGGAACACCCAGTTGGGAGGAGGCTTCTTTCGCAACCAATTGCCCCATCCGGGTGATTTTGAAGGCGGTTCGTTTGATGAGTTCGGCAACTTCGGTGAGATCTAAATCCGGCTTGTCGGCTAAGGCTGCCCGGACAACTCCCGGCCCGGATACGCCGACGTTGATGACGCAATCGGCTTCTCCGACTCCGTGGAACGCGCCGGCCATAAAGGGGTTGTCTTCCGGAGCGTTGCAAAATATGACCAGTTTGGCCGGGCCGATGCAGTTCCGGTCAGCCGTCAGACGGGCGGACTCCCTGACGATTTTTCCCATCATGGCAACGGCATCCATATTGATGCCGGCTTTGGTGGAACCGATATTTACCGAGGAGCAAAGATGTTCGGTTTGGCTGAGGGCTTCCGGGATGCTTTCCATCAGCCTTTTATCGCCTTCGGCAAAACCTTTTTGAACCAGGGCGGAATAACCGCCGATGAAATTGACACCGACGGCCCCGGCGGCTTTTTCCAATGTCAGCGCAAAGCGAACCGGATCGGCGTTTTTACAGGGCGCGCAAAGCATGGCAATCGGGGTGACGGAAATTCGTTTATTGATAATCGGAATGCCGTATTTTTTTTCAATCTGTTCGCAGACCGGAACCAGATCAGCGGCTTTGGTTGTGATTTTCTGGTAGATCTTCTCGCAGGCTTTTTCAATGTCCGGATCCATACAGTCCAGAAGGGAAATGCCCATGGTAACGGTACGGATATCCAGGTTTTCGTCCTGGATCATCTTGATGGTTTCCAGGATGTCTTTGGTTTCTAACATAATTCGCCGACCTTTCAAATACGGTGCATGGAGTTAAAAATATCTTCATGCATGGTGTGGATGGAAAGATTGTTTTCTTTCCCATAGGCGGAAAGTGAATCGGAAAATTCGGCAAATCCGATGTTCAACTCGGCAATATCGCAAACCATGATCATGCAGAAAAGTTCCTGCAGAACGGATTGCGAAACTTCCAGAACATTGGCTTTGTGCTGAGCGCACTGGGAGGAAACGCCGGCAAGAATTCCGACACAGTCTTTTCCGACGACCGTAATAACTGCTTTTTTCATGATAGTTCTTCTCCTCTGTTCAGATTTATTCTATTATAACACAGATTGAAAAAAAAGTAAATATATGTTATACTGCTTTTGAAAAAAGAAAAGGATGTGTTCGGATGAAACGATCGGCCAGGGCCTATGCGAAAATCAATCTGACACTGGATATCACCGGAAAGCGGCAGGACGGATACCATACTCTTGACAGTGTTATGC
>CAKSNI010000004.1 GCA_934476025.1 uncultured Eubacteriales bacterium
CATTGGTCCAGCCGACTTCCGGCTTCGGAGAATGTATGGTGATTGAATTGCCGACAAACAGAACGCGAACACCGCTTCCTTCTTTATGGACATAATAATCCGACGCGTTCTGGTTGGTCGCCGGGATGATATTTTCCTGATACTTTTCCATATAAATCCTTCTTTCGAATTGAATTTTATTCGTTTGGCTGTTCCAGTATTCGGGCAGCCTGTTCCTTGGAAAGATAACGATATTTGACCATGCTTTCCAATACCTGACGATGGCGCTGGTCGGTCAGCTCGCTTTGATTATCCGGCGAATAAACCGACGGAGCATTCGGCAGGCCTGCCAGTAAAGTGGCCTGATAATCGGACAAGTCCTGCGGCGAAACCCCATAATAGCCGACCGAGGCATCGTAAATACAGTAATAGCCGCTTCCGAAGTAGATGTCATTGACATAAAACTCCAGAATTTCTTCCTTGCTATACAGCTGCTCCAGCCGAATGGCCATCACCATTTCCGCCAACTTCCGACGCACGGTTTTTTCCTGTGTAAAGAATCGGTTTTTGGCAACCTGCTGAGTGATGGTACTTCCCCCTTCGGTAAAAGCACCGGTTTTTATATTGACCGCCACGGCCCGGGCGGTTGAAATCAAACTGATCGCTCCATGCTGAAAGAATCGGTGATCCTCCACCGCCAGCACCGCATCCAGATAAGTCTGCGGCAACTCATCAAGGGTGGTATAATGTTCTTTTTCATACAGCGCTTCCATGGTTGGTCGAATCGGCTTTTCGGCGATTACCTTTTTGTATTCATGATAACCGACTAAAAACAGCGTCGCCCCGGCGACAAGGATCAGAATCAGCAGTGTCGCCGCCAATCGAACGCAAAAGCGCAGAACCGGATGTTTTCTTTCTTTCTTCACTTCAGTAACCCCGAATTTCCAACGAAGCATCATCTTCGCCTTTCTGAATTGTCCGGATCACAACGGTGTAGGAATATTCCTCATCCACCTTCACAACCGCGCGCTCGCCGACTTTGCAGCCAAGGATGGCTTTGCCGATCGGAGATTCATCACTGACAATATTACAAAGGGCATCCTGCCGCATGGTAGTGGCAATCCGCACGGTTTCCTCTTCTTCGTCTTCTTCAATCCAGTAAGTAACGGTATCAAAAAGCCCAACGCAATCCGGGGCGGAATCCGCCGAAACAATCTGTGCCGTTTTGATCATATTTTTTAAAAAGCGGATCCGGCTTTCGTTTTTTCCTTTGCGTTGCTTGGCCGCGTGGTACTCCGCGTTTTCGCTTAAATCCCCATGGCTGCGTGCAAACTTCACTTCTTCCAGAATCTGCGGACGCAAAGTACCGATCCGGTAATCCAGTTCCTCCTGCATTTTATCAATATCAACCTGAGTCAGTTTATCATACATATATTCAGTATTCCGCCCTTTCCCGAATCATCTTTTTGAGAAAACGGAAGGTTTTTTCTTCCCCTTCATCCTGTAACATACGCAGCAATTTTTCCAGAAAATCGGAAGTCTGCGGATGAATCACCCGGGCGGGTTTTCCTTTCAAAAAATAAGCAAGAGGCGAAGCATCGGTATAGGCTTTGCCCTGATAGACCTTTCCGGCAGCCACCCGATCACAGAACATTTCCGCAACATAGCGCAGCGGCATTTTTACCGGTTCCTGGCGCCGGGTGCTCGGCTGATAGTCCACCCAATATTCAAAATGGTGCCGGTTACGGCCTTTATGATGCATCCACGCACGGGAATACCCGACATTTTCGCGTTCGGCCTCGTTCGGGCTGCGGGTACCCTGATAATAGCGGACGCCGGGAATCAATTCGCTGAAGGAATATTTGGAAAGATCATGGAACAGCCCCTGCCAACCGATTCCGGCCTTAAAACAATGACGGATCACCACATGACGGTGATGGGTTATGGTATGCAAATGCCCGAATAGTTTCATTTTTCTTCCCAACTTTCCCCCCTATTATAATCCAGCCGTTTCCCGATTGCAAGTCCCATTTCCCCGATTTAAGCAAATCCTAAAAAAGAAAATCCTCCCGGCAAGAATCCATTTCTCCGCTCTTTTTCGGTACCTTGCCCCCATTGTGCCGTCTTTTTGAATTGCGCCGGCGGATTCTTGACATTTGAGTGAAATTCTGCTAAATTGATAACATCGGCAGAAAAACTGCCTATTCCGGTGTTATCGGCACCGAACTGAAAGAAGGAGCATTATGATTGAAAAATTCAGAGGGCCGGAACGGATTATGCACCGCAGTGAGCACAATCCTATTATCACGGTCGAAGATTTTCCGGTTCCGGCCAATGCGGTTTTCAACTGCGGCCAAACCATGTACAACGGGAAAACCATTTTGCTGATCGCCGCTTTTTATAAAGAACGCAAAGCCAACGGAAGCATTACCGGGATTCACCTGGCTACCAGTGATGACGGCATTCATTTTGATATTGAGAAAGAACCGTTCTGTGACAAGCGGTTCTGGTGGGGCGACTGCCCCGGCAACTATGATTGCTGGGTAATCGATCCGCGGATCACCAAAATCGGCAACACTTACTATATTGTCCGCCCGGCTCAGGTAAGCAATGCCGGCCCCTCTGCCGTTCTTGAAAAAACAAAAGATTTCAAGACCTGCGAATTTGTTAGCTGCATTGCGCTGCCTTCCAACCGGGTTCCCTGTTTGTTCCCCGAAAAAATCGGCGATTATTATGTTCGTCTGGATCGCCCCTACAATGTTCACGAACAGGAGGAACCGGAATGTATTCCCGATTCCGAAAAGCTTCGTGCCGGCATCTGGATTTCGTACTCCCCCGATCTCGAATTTTGGGGAAGATTCAAACCACTGGTGTATCCGGAGGCCCTTTCGTATGCCAACTGGAAAATGGGACCGACTCCGCCGATTAAAACCAAAGACGGCTGGCTGGTAATCATTCACGGCGTTTATAAAGAAAAGGGAGAATTCTGCTATTCCATCGGTGCCATGCTGCTGGATTTAAATGATCCGAGCAAAATAATCGGCATTATGAAGGACTGGATTCTGACTCCGACCCAACCGTATGAAACCACCGGCCGGGTAGAAAATGTTGTATTCCCCTGCGGTGCCATTGCCGACGAGGAAACCGACACCCTGCGGATTTACTACGGTGCCGCCGACACCTGCATCGGCCTGGCCACCGGGCGGCTGAGCGAAGTGATTGAAGCCTGCAAAAAAGATGGCCCGGCTTATTAATTTTTTCAACAAACCCGGTCGCGCCGGGTAAAAGAGGGCCCCGATTCCTTTTGGAATCGGGGCCCTCTGTGATCATTTTTTATGGCATTTGCCGGCCATGGCGCAATGGGCACAATTGGCACCGCAGGTGTTTTTCCCTTTTCGCTTATCCGAAATCAGGCGAACCACAATCAGCACCACCACAGCCAACAAAATCAGAGAAACCACAATCGTTGCTGCGTTTTCACTCAGCCAAGCAAGCATTTTGCCAGATCCTTTCTTTGTTTTGATTACTGCCGCGAAGCCGAAGTTTTTAATTCAGTTGCTTCATGATAGGGGCGAACCAGCTGATAAATCATCAGGCCCAGCAGCAGGATGGCCACGATCAGGCCTACCGGATGGACCGTGCCGGCAAACAGGTTACCGAACTGATTGATCATCAAAGCGATGACATACGCGAATCCGCATTGATAAGCAATCGCGAACCAGGTCCATTTCTGGCTGTTCATTTCCCGCTTAATGGCACCGATTGCCGCAAAGCAGGGAGCGCAAAGAAGGTTGAATACCAGGAAGGAATAAGCGGTAATTCCGGTGAAGGCCGCCGCGATATTCTGATATACCGATCCATCTCCGCCGCCATACAGAATGCCCAGCGTGCCGACAATGTTTTCCTTGGCAACCAACCCGGTAATGGAGGCCACCGTAGCCTGCCAGTTGCCCCATCCGAGCGGACGGAAGATCCAGGCAATCGCGCCGCCGATTTTTGCGAGAATCGAAGAATCGATCTGTTCGTCGGTCAACATTCCGAAAGAACCGTCGGCCCAGCCGAAGTAAGTGGTAAACCAAACCAGAATGGTGGAAAGCAAAATGATGGTTCCGGCCTTTTTCATAAAGGACCAGCCGCGTTCCCACATGGAACGAAGAACATTTCCGAGGGTGGGCAGGTGATAAGCCGGCAGTTCCATAACAAACGGAGCCGGGTCGCCCGAGAACATCTTGGTTTTCTTCAGCATAATTCCCGAAACGATGATGGCCGCCATGCCGATAAAGTAAGCCGAGGTTGCCACCCAAGCCGAACCGCCGAAGATAGCCCCGGCAATCATGCTGATAAACGGAATCTTTGCACCGCACGGGATAAAGGTGGTAGTCATAATGGTCATTCTGCGGTCGCGTTCATTTTCAATGGTACGCGAAGCCATAATTCCCGGAACACCGCACCCGGTACCGATCAGCATCGGGATGAAGGATTTCCCGGACAAACCGAATTTCCGGAAAACACGGTCGAGAACAAAGGCAATACGGGCCATATAGCCGCAGGCTTCCAAAAACGCAAGGAGGAAGAACAGAACCAGCATCTGCGGAACAAAGCCGAGAACCGCACCGACTCCGGCGACAATTCCGTCATTGATCAATCCGGACAGCCAGGGAGCCGCTCCGGCCGCATCCAGGCCATTTCCAACCAGTACCGGAATGCCCGGAACCCAAACACCGTATGCCGACGGGTCCACGCCGCCTTCGTGCTTTTCATACAGAGCAATCGCATCTTTTACATCCGCCATGCTGGCCGTTTCATCAGAAGTTTCCAGAGTTTCCTCATCCTCTACGGTATAGGAAATGCTCTGGGCATCACTGTAACCGGCCTTGGCAACCAAAGCATTGAGCTGAGCCACCGCGTTGGCGCTGTCATAGTCATCGGATTCCTGATCCAAGGCTTCCGCAGCCGCTGTCGTATCCAGCCCATCTTCTTCCGCCTTAGCGAGGAAGCCATCCAGAATGGCATCGGTATCACCATATTCTTCTTCGGCCTGCGCGGTTGCGTGGGAACCGATGCCGAACAGGTGCCAGCCGTCACCGAACAGGCCGTCATTTGCCCAGTCGGTGGCACCCGACCCGACCGTTACCATGGAAATGTAATACACCAAGAACATGATGACGGCAAAAATCGGAAGGCCGAGCCAGCGGTTTGTGACCACCTTATCGATTTTATCCGAAGCGCTCAGAGAACCGGTGGATTTTTTCCGATAGCAGGACTTGATAACCTGACCGATGTAAACATACCGTTCATTGGTAATAATGGATTCCGCATCATCGTCCAATTCCTTTTCCGCTGCTTTGATATCGGCTTCGATATGGTCCATCGTTTCCTTCGGCAGCCGCAGACGCTCCAGAACCTTTTCATCGCGTTCAAAAATTTTGATTGCAAAGAAGCGTTGCTGTTCTTCCGGAAGGGTATGTACCGCCGCTTCTTCAATATGGGCAATCGCGTGTTCCACACAACCGCTGAAGGTGTGCTGCGGAACGGTTTTGCCGCTTTTGGCTGCCTCAATGGCCGCTTCGGCCGCTTCGGTCACGCCGGTTCCCTTTAAAGCCGAAATTTCCACAACCTTACATCCGAGCTGACGGGAAAGTTCATCCACCTGGATTTTATCCCCGTTTTTGCGGACAATATCCATCATATTGATGGCAATAACCACCGGAATACCGAGTTCGGTCAACTGGGTTGTCAGATACAGGTTTCTTTCCAGGTTGGTACCGTCAACGATATTGAGAATGGCATCCGGGCGTTCCCCGATCAAATAATTCCGGGCAACCACTTCTTCCAGTGTATAAGGAGAAAGGGAATAAATCCCCGGCAGGTCGGTAATAATTACGCCGTCATGCTTTTTGAGTTTTCCTTCCTTCTTTTCAACGGTAACACCCGGCCAGTTTCCGACAAACTGATTGGAGCCGGTCAACGCATTGAAAAGAGTTGTCTTACCGGAGTTCGGGTTCCCGGCAAGAGCAATTCTGACAGACTGTTTTTCCATTACAAGAATCCTTCTTTCTTTGAGCGGCGAAGGGCCGCAAACTGAATTGCCGATGCATTTACTCCACTTCGACCATTTGAGCATCCGCTTTGCGCAGCGAAAGTTCATAGCCGCGAACCGTTATTTCCACTGGATCCCCCAACGGAGCAACCTTGCGGATGTACACCGAAGTACCTTTGGTCAGCCCCATATCCATAATCCGACGCTTTACCGCGCCTTCCCCGTGGAGTTTCACCACGGTAACCGTAGAACCGACTTTTGCCTCTTTAAGTGTGTTCATTGAATCAACCTCCTCACTGAATCTTGCTATCCAAGTGCCGACCTTACGGGCAGCACATGATTTTCTGGGCCATTTCCCGGCTGATGGCTACCCGGGATTCCTTGACATTGACAATCACATTGCCATTCAAAGCCGTTACCGGCGTGATATTTCCGCCAACAACAAATCCAAGGTTTTCAAGGTGTTGACGCACCTCCGGACTCCCCCCGATTTTTTGAATGGTTACTGTTTTTCCGACATCCGCATAACACAGCGGCATCATACCAATCCCCACCTTTTACAATTAGCTTACGCTAACTCTTTTGCCGAAAATCAGCTGCCCATCGGCAGCTCCAATTAGCAATCGCTAACCTACGAAACAAAATCGGACCGCCCTTCCGGCGGCACTCAAAATTAGCCTTTGCTAACTATCAATACTATAGTCGATTTTTCCCGATTTGTCAACCCGTCCGCAAAAATTTTTTCAATTTCGTCACTCTGCCCAAATTCCTTCCCTTTGCAATGGGCAGCCAATATTCAAAACAGCAAAAAGCAATTCAAAAGTCAAAGCGGCTGCAAAAAAGCCGCAGCCGCTTGTGTGTAACCGAAACAATAAAGGCAACCCGAATCAGCCTTTTTTGGCGCGAATCGCCGCCTTGGCCTTTTCGGCGATATCTTTGCCGCGAAGCCCGAAGGTATCCAGCAATTCGTTGGCCGGACCGGAAGTGCCGAAGGTGTCGTAAACACCGAGTTTGTAAACCGGAACCGGGTAATTTTCCGCGAGGAATTCGCAAACGGCACCACCCAGGCCTCCGATCACCGAATGTTCTTCGGCCGTAACCAGTGCGCCGGTTTCCCGGGCTGCTTTCAGCAAAATTTCCGTATCCAAGGGTTTGATAGTCGCCATATTGATCACCCGCGCAGAAATGCCTTCCGCCTTCAGCAAATCATAGGCAATCAAAGCCTCAGCCACCATCAGGCCGCTTGCCACAATGGTGACATCCTTACCCGACCGCAGTTCGACCCCTTTCCCGATTTCAAACCGGTAATCCTCATCAAAAATCACCGGAACCGCCAAACGGCCGAACCGCATATAAACCGGGCCATCGGATTCATAGGCCGCCCGAACGGCTTTGACGCCCTCGGTGTAATCGGCCGGGTTGATAATGGTCATACCCGGAATGGTACGCATCAGAGCGATATCCTCGCAGCACTGGTGGGTTGCGCCGTCCTCGCCGACCGAAATGCCGGCATGGGTAGCACCGATTACCACATTCAGATGCGGATATCCGATGGCATTGCGAACCTGTTCATAAGCACGGCCGGCAGCAAACATTGCAAAAGAGCTGCAAAATACTTTTTTGCCGGTGGCGGCAATGCCGGCGGCAATGCCCATCATATTCTGTTCGGCGATCCCACAATCATAAAAGCGGTCCGGGAAAGCCTTTTTAAATTTTCCGGTACGGGTAGCTTCCGCCAGATCGGCATCCATCACCACAAAATCTCCGTGTTCTTTTCCCAATTGAATCAGCGCGTCCCCGTAAGCGTCACGGGTTGCCTTTTTGATAACCTCTGCCATATTTATTGTCCTCCCCGTTAATCAAGAGCCGCAAGCTGCTCATTGAGTTCCTTCATTGCACATTCGAATTCTTCGTCATTCGGGGCTTTTCCGTGCCATCCGCAGGCATTTTCCATATACGAAACCCCTTTACCTTTAACGGTTTTGGCAACGATGCAAACCGGCTTGCCGCTAACGGTTTTGGCCTGTTTGACAGCCTGTTCGATTTGTTCAAAATCATTTCCGTCAATGGTCAGTACCTCAAAACCGAAGGCTTTGAATTTTTCATCAATCGGAGCCGGAGAGTTGACTTCGTCGCAGGTTCCGTCAATTTGCAGATTGTTAAAATCCACAAATACCGTCAGATTATCCAGTTTTTTGTTGCCGGCAAACATAGCCGCTTCCCAAACCTGACCTTCTTCACATTCGCCGTCCCCGAGAACGGTGTAAACGCGATAGGAGTCCCCGAAATGTTTTGCGGAAAGAGCCATTCCGACCGCAGCGGAAATTCCCTGGCCGAGAGAACCGGACGACATATCCACCCCCGGGATATGCTTCATATCCGGATGGCCCTGAAGCCGGGCACCGGTATGCCGCAGAGTCAGCAATTCCGACGGATCAAAATAGCCGCGATGCGCCAACACCGAATAGAGAGCCGGCGCGGCATGGCCTTTGGAAAGAACCAGCCGATCGCGATCAGGCTTTTTCGGATTTTTCGGGTCGATATTCATTTCCTCAAAATAAAGATAGGTCAGAATATCGGCACAGGAAAGCGACCCTCCCGGATGACCGGCTTTGGCGCTGTGAACCGATTCCACGATCCCGATCCGAACTTTTGTTGCCAGGCGTTGTAACTCTTTTTTCTTTGCTTGTTCCATTGATTGCACCCTTTCCACCAAACGGAAACCCGTCGGTTGACTTTTTGACCGCCATTGCCGTTCCCTTACTCTTCGGAGGCGTTGCCGCAGCGGTACTGCTGAAATAAATATTCAATAAAGTCGGCTACCGCACCGTTTTGACAGGTACCGCCGACGAAATTGCACTGTTTTCGGATATTCTCCGGAGCATCTGCCACGCTGGCCGCACAATCGGCCGCCTGCAGCATTCCGAGATCGTTATCATAATCCCCTATCGCAAAAAATCCGCCTTTTCGAACCGATAAGAAAGAAAGCATTGTTTTCACTCCGGCCGCCTTGTCGGTGCCGCTCGGAAGCTGTTCCAGATAATACCGCGGAATACCGTCGATACAGCAGGAGCTTTCCGTAAAGGTACAGGGTAAGCCGAGTTCCTGCGCCTCCCGGCAAACCTCCCGGCAGCGCCGGGCATCTTCAAATAAGGCCAACGCCTTATTCCAGGGAAGCCGCATCAAAGAATCCCGGTCGGTCCGCAACCCACGAAGTGACTCGTACGCAAGGTGATCCAACACCTCTTGGGTCTCATGAACAATATACGGATCGGTTTTCACATACGCTTCCGCCCCGATTTCGCAAAATCGATCGGTAAGGGAAAACAGAAACTGTTTGGCACGCGGATCCAGTGTTTTTTCCGATAAAACCGCATTGTTTGAAAAATCGTAAACCATTCCGCCGTTATACAGCACCGAAAGGGTGACGCAGCCGATTTCCTCGGCAATCGGCCGGGCCGCCAAAGGGCTTCGCCCGCTGGCTAAACAGAAAGATCCCCCGGCCTGCACAAAGCGATGAATGGCTTCAAGGTTCCGGGAACAGAGCCGATTATTATTGATTAAGGTTCCGTCAATATCCGATGCCAGAACACAGCCTTCAAAGAGTTTCATTCGGAAAATTCCTTTCAAGAAAACGGACAAAATAAGGAGGCAACGGGCTGTCAAATTCCAAATAACGGCCACTGACCGGATGGATAAACCCGATCTTTTTGGCGTGCAGACACTGCCCGTTCAGTTCGGTAATGCATTTCCTGGGGCCGTATACCGGATCGCCGGCAACCGGATGACCGAGATAAGCCATATGGACCCGGATCTGATGAGTACGCCCCGTTTCCAGGCGAAGCCGAAGATGAGAAAACGCCGGGCCTTCCCGAACCACCGTATAGTGAGTCACCGCCGGCTTACTGTTTTCAAAAACCACCGCCATTTGCTTGCGTTTCATCGGGTGACGGCCGATCGGAGCATCGACCGTTCCGGTCGGTTCCCGAAATTTTCCGTATACCACCGCTTCGTATTCCCGTAAAAAAGAATGTTCCCGAATTTGCTCGCTGAGCTTTAAATGGGCATGATCGTTTTTGGCCACCATTAAAAGCCCACTGGTATCTTTGTCAATCCGATGAACAATCCCCGGGCGCATCACGCCGCCAATGCCCGAGAGAGAACCGCGGCAGTGATAAAGCAACGCATTGACAAGAGTTCCGGTAAGATTCCCGGGAGCGGGATGCACAACCATTCCCTTGGGTTTATTCACCACCAGCAGGTCATGGTCTTCGTAAACAATATCCAACGGGATATTCTCCGCTTCCACCGCAAGTTCCTTTGGCTGCGGAACCGTCAGAACCACTTCATCCCCCGGCTTGAGCCGATAATTTTTGGAAGAAACCGGTTGTCGGTTGACGGTTACGCTCCCCTCTTCAATCATTCGAACCAGGTGAGAGCGTGTCCATTCGCTTTCACGGGACAGGAAGGCATCCAGCCGTTCTACCCGATCGGCCGAAAACGTACAAACCTGCCGCATCAGCGAACGCCCTTTTTCAGGCGGGCATCACGAAGGGTATCCAACACGAAACAAAGAACCAAAAGGCCGGCACCGATCACAATGGCGCAGTCCGCCAAATTAAATACCGGGAAACGGATGAATTCAAAATGGAGAAAATCCACCACTTTGCCGTGACGGAAAATCCGGTCAATCATATTGCCGAGGCCGCCGCTGAGAATCAGGCACATCGCCCAAAAAAGCAATTTGTTTTTGGTACCCAGTTTCAAGATCATCGCCACGCAAATGAGCATAATCAAAATCGTTACCGAAAGTAAAATCCAGGTGTGGCCCTCCAAAAAGCCCCAGGCTCCCCCCTCATTGTGGATATACCAAAAGCCGAGAAAGCCGGGCAAAAAGGCCTTAGAAGAATTGTATGCCATGCCGGATACAACCAGATATTTGGTAAACTGATCGGCCGCCAGGAACAATCCCCCGCAAACCATAGCCAGAATATAGCTGATCAAAAAAATCATTCCTCCCGTTATGTTGCCATCCCCCTGCCGCACGAAGGAGATCAATCAATCCCCCCTGTTTTACGGGCGACGGATTCGGAATTTTTGAATTACTTCCGGAAGAATTTTCCCCCGCCGTTCTTGGCTTCACCGGAAGAAGCCTGATTGTCTTCTTTTTTTTCAGCCTTTTCCTCGGCTTTGTCTTCCTCTTTTTTTCCTTCGGATTTTTTTTCGGAAGATTCTTTAGCCGGCTGCGGCGCATCTTTCGGAGCAACAGCCTCTTTGGCAACCGCTTCCACATCCAGCGGCTGGCTGACAATGACCTGTGCCGCTTTGGCAGCCGCCTGAGCATCCACCATGGCCGCATCCGGGAAGGATTCTACCGAAGCCATTTCCGCCTTCAGCTGCTCAAGAACCGACATCCGGAAATCACGAATTTCAATCCGGATTTTATCAAACGAAGCCTGCTGCTGTTCGACAGCGGCAGCAGCCGCCGCCAGCATGGCTGTTTTTTCTTTTTCGTGTTCGGTGCGGAAATCTGCCATTTCCCGATCTAATTCCGCCTTGGTTTGTTCGTTTTCTTTACGGATGCGTTCGCCGTCTGCTAAAATTTCATTCCGTTTGGCGTTGGCATCGGCAATGGTTTTTTCCGCCATACGCTGAGCCGAAAGCAACACACTGTTGATGCTGGCCTTTTCTCCCTTGAGTTCATCGAGTTCCTTTTTCATTTCGTCCACTTTGGACTGGAATTTTTTCATCCGGCTTTCGTATTCCTCATAATCGCCGGCAATTTTTTTCATCAGGGCATTGACCTCCTCGGCCTTATAGCCCCCCATCCCTTTGTTGAATTTGACATTGCGAATTTCGTTTGCGCTGAACATAGTATAAAAACTCCCTTCAGGTATACTTCGAATATTTCAGGATCACTCTCCCTTTTTTGGAGAGATCACCACATTCATCAATTTTAAATTTTCCGTATTTCCGAACGGAAATCTCATCTCCCTGGGCGACCGTTGCCGTCGGTTTTGTTACCGCCAGCCCGTTTTTGATCACAGCATTGTCGGCAATGAGCGCAAGCGCTGCCGCCCGTGAAGTTCCGATCAATTCCGAAACCACCGCATCCAATCGCAGAGAAGACACGGTTCCGGATTTTTCCGTCAGGGTTGCGTGCTGCGGCAAAGGCAGAGAAAAGCCCTCGATCACCCGAACCCCGACCCGGCCGATTTTCCCGATCTGCCCGGCCGCAAACCGGGCAACCGCCGGAAGCAAAAACACCACCGCGCGCCCCGGTTCAAGTAAAATATCCCCTACCGATTCCCGGGTAAGCCCCAACGCCATCAGACTGCCGAGAACATCCCGGTGGCCCAGTCTGTCACAGGGGCGGTATGTAAAGGTCAAAGCTGCGATCTCGGCAGTTTGATACGGATCGTCGCACCAGTCCGGCAGAGCAAAAAACAGTTGCCGTTCAGCGCCCGGGTATCCCCCGAAAAAAGCGGTTTTAGCCCCCTTTAAACAGGGAAAGCCGGCCACCTGCGCCGCCTCAGCGGCGTTCAAAAAGCCTACGGTATGAATTTTCCCGGTTTTTTCACATAAGCCGACCGCGTCCTCAATTCTGGCGCGAAGCGGAAATTCCATCTTGCTCAATATCCGCCGTTATAACCGGAATAACTGCCGGTATCGTATTCATCCCCGGTGGTTTCACCGCTGATGTCCACATCACTCGGTGCCAGCACAAAAGTATTGTTGGCCGCTTTGCGCAGGGTTCCGTTGCGGGCATAGGCCACCCCGCTGAAGAAGTCAATAATCCGACGGGAAAGATCATGATCCGCGCGTTCCAAATTCAAAATAATGGTCTTTTTGGCGCAATACTGATCAGTAATGGAAGTGACATCCTCAAAGCGTTCCGGCTTGACCAGAACCACCTCCATCGAACCCTGGCTGAACGGAACGGTTTTGGAGCGCCGATCAAAAGAGGTTCTTGCTGTTTCCCGCTTCACGGGAGCTTCCCGCTGTTCTCTTTCCCGTTCTCTTTCCTTTTCCTTTCGGGGAGCCTTTTTTTCCGGTTCACCGGTTTCTTCGATATCGTCATCGTCGTAATCGTCTTCATTGACATTCATCAGGTTTTTGATGCCGTTCCAAAGTCCCATAATTTCTTCTCCTTTTCACTCAGGTATAATGCCGGGCCCCATACAACAGCGAGCCGATCCTCACCTGGGTGGCACCGCATTCAATGGCGGTTTCATAATCCGATGACATTCCCATCGACAGAACCCGCATATTAACATTATCTATTTTTTTAGCCTTGATGTCAAGAAACAGTTTGTACATTTTTGAAAAATATGACCGCAATTTTTCGTAAATATCACAAATTGGGGGAACGCACATCAGTCCCACCACCTGAACCCCGGGCAAAACGGCAATTTTTTCCACCTCTTCTTCCACCATATCGGGAGAAAAGCCGGATTTATTCAATTCACCGCCGATATTGACCTCTATACAAATTTGTGTCACCAGCCCGAGTTTCTGACTGCGCTCGGAAATACCGGTGGCCACCCGCAGAGAATCCACCGATTCAATCATTTCCACCCGACCGACGACATCCTTGATTTTATTGGTCTGCAAATGGCCGATAAAATGTTTCTCCACCCCGGGGGTCAGCAACGATTCTTTTTGCACCAGTTCCTGAACCCGGTTATCCCCGATCACGGTAATTCCCTTGGAAATCGAATAATTGATCAATTCCGGATCCACAGTTTTCACGGCCGCCAAAAGAGTAATCTCCTCCGGTTTTCTCCCGCTTTTGATTGCTGCCCGGGCAATGTTTTGCAATACAGCCGCGTAATGCCGGTCAAATTGTTCAGTTAATGATTTTTCCATCATACAGATTCTTCCCTTTTGTTACTATTTTATCGTAAATTCGAAGGACACTGCGATCGTTGTAGGCTTCTTTCTGACAGATCACATAATCGCCGGCATCGTGCAGCACATCCACCGCCACGAACTTGAGTTCCATTCCCGAAACCACATAAACTCCGGTTTTTCCGTCATACACCCGCAAAGCGCTTTTGCTGACACGCAGACCGCTGTATTCCCCTTCCACCAAAGTCATCGCCGCCGTTCGCATAGCCGCCAGTTCCGCATTCATTTCCTGACAGGCCAGCAAAACCACAGCCTTCCCGTCATCATGGGAAATATTGATTTGTTTTACCGTTACCTGCAGGCTCGGGTTGCTTTTTAAAGTGGTTCTCACGGTAGCGGAGTCGCCCTCCCGATAGGAAAGGCTTTGCTGAGCCGTAATCGGTGCGGCGATATACCAGGTATAGTCCGAAACAATTTTTCCGACACAGCCCTGCACATCCGATTCTCTGGCGGTCAGAGTGTCCATATACTCCGGGGTAAACACGCTCAGATCATTGGCATTGATCACGGTTTCAAACCCGTCCACCGCGGAAACAAAAAAGCCCGATTCCGGCGAAGTAATTTGACCGGAAGGATTGGAAAGACCATTTTCGAGAGAGGCCAATTCGCTTTTCAGGTCGGCAATCTGCCCGGAGAAATTCCCGGAAGAACCGATCACCATTTCCTTTCGGTTCATCATCATCAACAGGGAATCGCCGATTTCTCCGATTTCGGAAAAATCGCCGGTGGATTTGGAATAGGAAAGTTCCCCGAGCTTATCAAAAATCCGGGTGTTGAGCAGGTTAAAATCCACTGCCGCCGAATCATTAAAATTTTCCAAGGTTTCAATATTGGCGATTTTTCGTTTCACATTCTCAATGCGGGAAACCGTCGCCGAATCCTTTTCGCTGTCATAAACATCGGCCAAAACGCCGTTTTTACTGACCCGTTCCCCATCTTCCACCCGAAAATGCAGAACCCCATGATCACTTTTTTTCACCGGAATTTCATTGCGGATAATAATACCGGTAAACCCGATCCCGTCGGTTTCTTCTACATAGTCACAGGTTTCGGTTGTCAGCGGACTGTACACAGAAGCATATATTTGATGAAATAAAAACAGAAACAGCAGAATGCTTCCCGCGATTTTCAAAAATCTGCCCTTTTGCACACTTCTACAACCTTTCTCTGATATAAGTAATGGCCTGATCCGTCATTCCCGGATCGTCGGAGAATACCCAGTGAATCCGTTCATCCCGACGGAACCAGGTCAACTGCCGCTTAGCGTACCGCCTGGTTTGCTGCTTTAAATGTTTCAGGCATTCTTCCAGCGACTTTTTGCCCGAAAAATACGGAGCAAGTTCCTTGTGACCGATAGCCTGACAGGCCGTTTGGCCGGGCTGATCGATCCATCGCCGGGCTTCTTCCACCAGCCCGTTCCCAACCATTTGATCCACCCGGGCGTTGATCCGATTATACAGATTTTGCCGTTCCCGACAGGATACCGCCAGCATAATCGGCCGGTAGGGACTTTCTTCCCGATGGGAAAGAAGCCGTTGTTCCTTCGAATTCAACCCGGTAAGAGCGTGAATTTCAAAAGCCCGGATAATTCGCCGCCGGTCATTCGGATGGAGGCGTGCGGCTGCCTGCGGATCAAATTCCGCCAAGCTTCTGAGCATTCCTTCTCCGCCGAGTTCATCAAAACGGCATTCCAACTCACTTCGCAGCTGCGGATCGCTTTTTTCGGGCACAAAGGTAATATTGTCCACCACCGAATCGATATACAGCCCCGTTCCCCCAACCAGCACCGGAAGCTTTCCTTTGGCGGCTACCGCCCGAATTTCCCGATGAGCCATTTCTACATATTCCGCTACGCAAAAAGGGGTGCCCGGATCCAGAAACTCAAAAAGATGATGGGGAACCCGGGCTTTTTCCTGCGGTGTAGGAGCCGCACTGGCAATCGGCATCCCCCGGTAAACCTGCATGGAATCCGCGCAGATCACTTCTCCGTCAAAGGCCTCGCAGACCGCAAGCGAAAGACCGGTTTTGCCCGAGGCAGTCGGCCCGGTAATCACTGCCAACGGAATTCTTTCCGATTTCATGACTGAATCCTTCCGAATTGGCGTTCCAATTCCCGTTTTTTAATTTCAAAGGCCACCGGGCGACCGTGCGGACAATAAAAGATATCCCGTCGGCTCAACACTTCCCGGGCCAGACGGATCTGCTCTTCTCTTGGAGTGTCAAAACCGGCCTTGATGGCTGCTTTACAGGCAACGGTATGGTAAAGATCTTCCAGGCGGTGCGATTCGATGTTTC
>CAKSNI010000005.1 GCA_934476025.1 uncultured Eubacteriales bacterium
GGATTACGCTGGTGATTGAACCGCTGAATACCCGGGTGGATCATCCCGGCTACTTCCTTACCCGGTCGCAGGATGCTTACCGCATTGTCCGGGAGGTCAACAGCCCTCAGGTCAAGGTGCTGTTTGATATATACCATCAGCAAATTACCGAAGGGGATATTCTTACCCGGATGCTGGAGGGGCTTTCCGATATCGGGCATATCCATTTTGCCGGTTCAGCCGGTCGGCACGAGCCGGAAAACGGGGAAGTTTCCTATGAGTTTTTATTCCGTCGTCTTGGCCAGGCCGGGTATTCCCGGTTTGCCGGGCTGGAGTATTTTCCGCAGTCCGATGCGGCCGGGAGTGTTCGCAAAGTTTGTCGGGAGCTTCGCGGATAACCGGGAGAGGCCGCGGTATGCCGATGGATTTTTCATTCAAAAGCAATGCGTCGCACGGGAAAATTCCGGCTTTTTGATGGGCGGAAATTCCGCTTTTTTTCCACCGTGGCCACACGGCGAAAACAGGGATTGAATTTTAGCGGAAAATGTGATACAATACCCATGTATGAGATGAGCAAGAAGGCCTCCTTTTATCGGCCTTTCAGGAGGGATTTTGTGGAGAACGGGTTTCGGATTACCGTTTCCCTTGTCAATTATAACGGTGGTGGGGCGGTGGTGAAAACCGCTCGCTGTGTGCTGGAACAAACTAAAGCACATCCGGTGGAACTGTTTGTTTTCGATAACGGCTCTTCCGACGGGTCGGATCGGGCTTTGGAAGCCATTCCGGGGGTGCGTTTGGTCCGCACCGGAAAAAACATCGGATTCGGGGCGGCCCACAACCGGATTCTTTTGGAAGAAACCGGCCGCTACCTGGCGGTCATCAACCCCGATATTTCATTTGATACCGATGTGCTTTCCCGGCTTTGCGAGGTGCTGGAAGAACATCCGGAAATCGGTATGATTACCCCGCGGATTTTCGGCGCGGACGGGCAGGAGCAGTTCCTTCCGAAACGCACCCCGACCAAAAGGTATGTTTTTCTCGGGCGGTTGTCCCGAATATTTCCCGGTTTTCGCAAATACCGCGATGAATACACCCGGGCCGGCGAACCGATGGAAGGGCTTTGTGAAATCGAAAACTGCACCGGCTGTTTTTTTGTGATTCGCAGTGAACTGTTCCGGGAAATCGGCGGTTTCGACGAAGGCTTTTTTATGTATTTTGAGGATTCGGATCTGTCCCGTCGGGTGGGGCAGCGGGCCAAAATTGTTTTTGACGGAGATTGCCGGGTGACCCATTTGTGGAAACGGGAAAGCGCCGGAAGTCTTCGTTATCTGTTTATTCATTTAAAGTCCTGTTTTCGGTACTTCAAAAAATGGAGGAATCATCATGAAAATTCTGATCACCGGCTGTAACGGCCAACTCGGCAGCGAACTGACCGGAATCCTTTCGGAAATGCACAGTGAGATCGGCCCGATCAGCGAGGAATATCGGGACGCTCAGGTTGTGGCGGTGGATGTGGATACGCTGGATATTGCGGATCACGATGCCGTGATGTGCTTTGTACGCAAGTGCGAACCGGATCTGATTATCAACTGTGCGGCCATGACCAATGTTGACGGCTGCGAAACCATGCTGGAAACGGCCTATCAGGTCAATTCGGCCGGTCCGCGCAATCTGGCCATGGCGGCCGATGCCGCCGGGGCGAAACTGGTTCATGTTTCTACCGATTATGTTTTTGCCGGAACCGGTAACCGCCCGTTCTGTGAATGGGATTCGGTGGATCCGCAGAGCGTCTACGGAAAAAGCAAGGCGCTCGGCGAAACCTATGCGGCCCGTTTCTGCAAAGAAACCTTTATTGTCCGTACCTCCTGGCTGTACGGGTTCCAGGGGAAAAACTTTGTAAAAACCGTTCGTCGGGTGCTCAGAGAAAAGGGAAGTATGACGGTAGTCAACGACCAGCGCGGCAACCCCACCTATGCCAACGATTTGGCGCACCATATTCTGAAACTGGCGGTAACGGATGACTACGGCACTTACCACTGCACCGGAAACGGAGAATGCTCCTGGTATGAATTTGCCCGGGAAATTGCCGCTCTTTCGGGCATTACCGCACCGGTTCTTCCCTGTACCAGCGAAGAATACGAGCAGGCTACCCACTGTCCGACCAAGCGCCCGGCCTATTCTTCTCTTTCTCACCTGGCTTTGCAATGTGCAGTCGGAGATGAAATGCGTCCGTGGAAAGAGGCTCTGAAAAGTTTTCTTGCTCGTCTGGATGCTGCCGAAGCGCAGCAGGGATAAAAAACCAAACCGAAAGGAATCAAAGGACTATGAAAACCTATCTTGTGACCGGCGGCGCCGGGTTTATCGGCTCGAATTTTGTTCTGTATATGCTGGCGAAGTATCCGGATGTGCGGATTCTCAATGTGGATAAGCTGACCTATGCCGGCAACCTCGAAAACCTGAAAGAGGTGGAAAACCACCCCAATTACCGGTTTGTACAGGCGGATATCTGTGATAAGGAAGCGATTTCCAAATTGTTCCGGGAAGAAGAAATTGACTATGTGGTGAATTTTGCCGCGGAAAGCCATGTTGACCGCTCCATCAGCAATCCGGAAATTTTTGTAAAAACCAATGTTCTCGGAACGGTCAATATGCTGCAGTGCGCCAAAGAAGCCTGGCAGATCGGGGACGACACCTATAAAGAAGGGGTGAAGTACCTGCAGGTTTCCACCGATGAAGTTTACGGTTCCCTCGGTGAAACGGGGTATTTTACCGAAACCACTCCGCTGGATCCGCATTCCCCCTATTCTTCCAGCAAGGCCAGCGCCGATCTGTTTGTCAAGGCTTTTTCCGACACCTATCATTTTCCGGTGAACATCACCCGCTGCTCCAACAACTACGGGCCTTATCAGTTCCCCGAAAAACTCATTCCGCTTATTATGAATAATACTCTGTCCCATAAGGAGCTTCCGGTTTACGGGGACGGAATGCAGATTCGTGACTGGCTGTATGTGGAGGATCACTGCAAAGCCATCGATATGGTGATCCGTTCCGGCCGTCTGGGTGAGGTATACAATGTCGGCGGTCATAACGAAAAGCCGAATATTTTCATCGTAAAATCCATCATTTCCTATATCCGGGAAAATGTGGATGATACCGTCGGAGAACACATGATTCGTCATGTCACCGACCGGAAAGGCCACGATCGCCGCTACGGCATTGATCCGCAGAAAATCAAGGATGAATTGGGCTGGTATCCGGAAACCTGCTTTGAAGTAGGCATTCAGAAAACGCTGAAATGGTATCTGACCCATCGGGATTGGATGGAAAACGTGGTCAACGGCGATTACGCCAAATACTACGAAAAGATGTACAGCGGAAAGAAGGAACTGTAATGGCGGAAAAACACGGAAACTTTACCTTTATCAAAACCGAAATTGACGGGGTGATCCTGGTGGAACCGACGGCCTACGGTGATCGCCGCGGCTACTTTATGGAAACCTATCAGGAAGAAAATTTCAAGGCCGGCGGCATTGATGTTGATTTCGTGCAGGACAATCAGTCCATGTCGGTCAAGGGCGTCCTCAGAGGGCTGCATTTTCAGAAAGAATTTCCGCAGTCAAAACTGGTGCGCTGCATCCGCGGCCGGGTGTATGATGTTGCCGTCGATCTTCGCAAGGGGAGCAAAACCTACGGCAAATATGTCGGGGTGGAACTATCGGCCGAAAACAAACGGCAGTTCTTTATTCCGAAGAATTTTGCCCACGGTTTTCTGGTGCTTTCCGATGAAGCGGAATTTGTGTATAAAGTTGATGATTTTTATCATCCGGGGGATGAAGGCGGCCTGGCCTATGACGATCCGGATGTCGGGATTGACTGGCCGATGGAAGAGGGAATGAAAATCACCCTTTCGGATAAAGACGAAAAAAATCCGCGCCTGAAAGATCTGTAAGGGCTTTTGAATCGGCCTGAGCCGAAAACACAAAGGAATATAAGGAACAGGAATATGATCAAAAAAATACTGGCCGTCTTTCTGAGCGGCTGCCTGCTTTTCGGGCTGTGCGGTTGTCAAAAGAAGGACGCAACGGAAGATCGCTTTAAAGACGAAACGGTCTTGTTTGATGCCTCAAAGCAGGAATTGGTTTCGTCATCCCAGGATTCGACGCCATCTTCGGAATCCGCCGAATCATCCGAATCGGAAAATCCTTCCGATTCCGGCGAAGGGAAACCGAGGAAAGAAGAAGTCCAGCTGGTGCAGACCGGGGAAGTTCCGACCCCTGATGTGGATGAAATGTTCGTTCTGGCGGAACGGATTTATCGGGATCTGACCCATTATACCTTCGGAATCGACCCGGATCTCGGAGCGTTTCCCATAACGGTTGACGGGGAAACCAACAGTTATTTCCGGGTTCATGATAAGCGGTTCGATTCGGTGGAGGAACTGGAAAATTATCTCAATGCGCTGTTTACCGAAAGCTGCCGGGACACTTTTTACGAAAAGAACCGGTTTGCGGATCATGACGGGCATTTGTATGCCATAATCGGGGCAGTGGCGGAAAATCCCCTTTATGCCGGATATTCGCTGAAACTGCAGAAACAGACCACCATGCGAATCATGTTTGACGCAACCGTGTATTCCTATAAATCCTATGAAGATCTGGAAGCGGCCGAAGCAAAGGAACCCTTTGTTGGAGTTCCGGAAGATGCGTCGGCTTACGACACCGCAACGGTTTCCTACACCATGGAAATCGGAGAGGATGGGATGACCTGGCGGTTCTCTGAATTCTCGGGCATTCGCTGAAAATAGAAAGTGCCGTCGAAAGCGGCGGCCGGGAAAGGAAAGAATCAAAATGTATTACGAAACCGTGATCCGGAATATGCAGGATTTCTTTAAAGAAAACGGCATTGTGCCGGGCGAAGGCGGCGTTTTTGTCGGAAAGGGAAAGAAAATCCGCATTTCCTATCGCTCCGACCGAAAGGTGTACGAATGCGCCGTTGCGGACGAAAACAGCGATTCCTATAAAATTGTTTCAACCTATTTGTTTGATGAAACTCAAACCGAACGGGATGCGGAAAGCGTAGCCATTGATTTTGTGGATACCCTGCAGAAGGAACTGGGGCTGACGGCCCGCCGTGAGGCGGCTCAGGTGGAACTGCCGGATGCCGGCCGGGGCGAAAAAATCGGATTTGCCGGGCTGACGCAGAAACTGCTGGCGATTTTCCCGGATTATAAGGAATCCTATAAGGAACATGTTGCCCGGTACGGCAAGCTGCTTTTCGTGCAGTTTGCGAAAGAAACCTTTATTCCGGCCATGCGGGAGGTGCTTGCCTCCGGCAATCAGAAAAAGGCCAAAAAACTGTTCGATGCCCTCGGAGATTTGCTGGTCAATTGCGACAGTGAGGTAGCCCCGGTGATCGTGGCCCTGGCAGCCGCTTCGACCTATCATATTGAAAACGCCAATGACATTTTCAAAGAAGCCTCGGCGGAATGCCCGGCTTTATATTCCCAGGCGCTGGCCTTCCAGCGTCAGCTGGCACACAATAAAAAGCTGCAGGAAACCCTGTTAAAAGATCCGTCCTGCTGAAAAAAGCCCGGCCGCGAAAATGATTTCGCGGCCGGGCTTTTGTTCTCATTCCGCAAAAGCGGGTATTGGTCGGGGCCGTTCTTTTCGAAGCGTTGCTTCGTTGCGGCGGCTGCGAAAAAACGAGCCGATCCCAAAATGGAATCGGCTCGTTTTCGCTGAAAAACAGGGGAACGGAGCAGAAAATCGCTTTGGCCGGCCATGCACCGGGTTTCCCCGAACCGCGACGGTTCAGGAACGATTGCGGCGGAACTGACTGGGGGTGTTATTCATCCATTTCCGGAATACCCGGTTAAAGGTTCGCACATTATCATACCCCACGGCGTAGGCGATATCGGTGATGGAAAGAGAGGTATTTTTGAGCAGCATACCGGCTTTGGAAATCCGCAGATAGTTGATATAGGCCGGAAAGGTGATATCCATTTTTTGAGAAAATTCCCGGGAAAGCCGGTAGTAAGAACAGTTTAACGCACCCGCCACGGATTCCAGAGATATTTTTTCCTCAAAATGACGGGCGCAGTAATCGGTTGCCCGGTATAAAAGGCCGGATTGCCCGGAATTACGCCGGTTCCAGATTAAATGAGGGAGCAAATCCGAAAAAATCAGATTGATGCAGCCGCACAGGTAGGCCTGAAAGCCGAATTGGTTTTCGTCCGGTCCGGAAAAATTTTCGTAGGAATGCAGTTGCCACAGCACCGAAAGGGTGAGCGGCATTTCACTGCAATCAAAAACATTGGGGGCAAAAAGACCGGGAGAACAGTACTCCTGGGCGTAAGAAAGGATTTCAGGGCGGAAAATAAACAGGAAAAACCGGGCATCCGCCGAAGCCTTGTAACAGTGAAGCTGATGGGGGTATACCAAAATGAGTTCATTTTTATGCAGCTTTAAGGTCCGGTTGTTGATGTGAGCCAAAACTTCTCCTTCGGAAATGAAAACCATTTCCATTTCTTCATGCAGATTCGGTCGTTCGGAAAGCCGGGTGTGACTGTAAAATTCCAGTTTGTACTTCTTTTATTCGTAATGCCCCCAAAACGCCGGTGCTTTGAAATTGTCCATAGCTCCTCCTTTTCCTGCGGAAAAAATCAGATGGAAAAAAGCAGATCAGAATAGGTCGGGAAAGGCCAGAATTCCTTATCAATGATTTTTTCGGCGCGGTCAACCAGCACCCGCGCGGCATCCATGCCGCTCAAAACAGCGTCCCGGTAGAGCTGCGCCTGTTCGATCAGATCTCCGATGTGATCGGCTGTTTCAACGGCGTGTTCCAGTTTCCGGGCGTTTTCGTACAGTTCGGCCGAAATATCGCTCAGCTGTTCGGCGGTTTTGCGCTCGTAAAGGGTGTTGATTTCCGGACTTAAACGGGTCTTTTCGTAGGCATTGCGGGACAGTCGGGCGGCATAATTGGAAATGGCCGGTAAAATCTGTTCCCGGATCATCTGAATGGCGGTCATGCCCTCGATGTGCAGACTTTTGCTGTAGTGATCGATGAGAATGGCGGTTCGGGAGCGCAGTTCGGTTTTGGAATAAATCCGGTAACGGGCAAACAGTTCCTCGTTCTTCGGATCAATGTAATGGGAAAAGGCGGTAACGCTGTCACGGTAATTGAGCAGTCCACGCCGTTCGGCCTCTTTGGCCCAGGAAAGCGAATAACCGTCCCCGTTGAAAATAATACGCTTGTGCCGGTGATAAATTTCCCGGATCAATTCCCGGGTCTGCGTTTGAAAATCTTCGGCATTTTCCAGCCGGTCGCACAGAAAATCAAACGATTCGGCCACAATGGTATTGATGATGACATTGGTGCAGGCAATGGAGGCGCTGGAACCCGGCATCCGGAATTCAAACTTGTTCCCGGTGAAAGCAAAGGGACTGGTGCGGTTGCGGTCGCTGTTGTCTTTTTTAAAATTGGGCAGAATCTGGGCCCCGGTATCCATGATGCCGCTTTCCTTTTTCTGATAAGGAACCCCCTGTTCCATCGCATCCAGAATGCCGGTCAGTTCCTCCCCGAGATACATGGAAACAATGGCCGGCGGTGCTTCACTGGCCCCCAGACGGTGATCGTTTTCGGCCGACGCAACCGAAATCCGCAGCAAATCCTGATGCAGATCCACCGCGCGGATAACGGCCGCCAAAATGGCCAGAAACAGCAGATTGTTTTCCGGCTGTTTTCCGGGGTTCAGCAGGTTTTTGCCGGTGTCGGTGGAAAGGGACCAGTTGTTGTGTTTTCCGCTGCCGTTTACCCCGGCAAAGGGCTTTTCGTGAAGCAGGCAGACCAATCCGTGACGGGCGGCAACCCGTTTGAGGATTTCCATGGTCAGCTGGTTGTGGTCGGTGGCGATGTTGACGGTGGTGAATACCGGCGCCATTTCGTGCTGAGCCGGGGCCGCTTCGTTGTGCTTGGTTTTGGCCGGAACTCCGAGCTTCCAAAGTTCCCGGTCCAATTCCTTCATGAATTCCGAAACCCGGGGTTTGATCACACCGTAATAGTGATCGCTCATTTCCTGCCCCTTCGGAGGCGCGGCTCCAAAGAGAGTCCGCCCGCAAAAACGAAGATCGTCCCGTTGATCAAAAAGAGATTTATCAATCAGAAAATATTCCTGTTCGGCCCCCACGGTCGGGAAAATGCCGGAAACATCGCTCAGGCCGAAAAGGCGGATCAGACGCAGGGAGGCTTCCCGGATGGCCTGCATGGAGCGCAGAAGAGGAGTCTTTTTATCCAGCGATTCCCCGCCGTAGGAACAAAAAGCCGTAGGAATGCACAGAGAACCGTCTTTTACAAAGGCGTAGGAGGAAGGATCCCAGGCGGTATAGCCGCGGGCTTCAAAGGTGGCGCGCAGCCCGCCCGACGGAAAGGAAGATCCGTCGGCCTCGCCCTTGATCAGTTCTTTCCCGGAAAATTCCAGAATCACCCGGCCGCCGCTTTCCGGAACAATAAAACTGTCATGCTTTTCAGCAGTGATCCCGGTCATGGGTTGGAACCAATGGGTGAAATGGGTAGCTCCCTGTTCAATGGCCCAATCCTTCATGGCGCGTGCCATCGGATCGGCAATGGCCGGATCCAGACCACGCCCTTCTTCCACGCACTTTTTGAAGGACTGATAAATCTCTTCGGGAAGGGTGGCTTTCATGGCGTCGTCATTAAAGACATGGCAGCCAAAATAATCGGTGATTTTCTGCGGTTTGTGTTCCATAAACGGCTCCTTTTTTGAAAATAAAAATCGAACATTGCCGGCAAAACGGCTGACAATTCAGTATACCGCGGAAAAACCGCTTTGTCAAACGCGGCGGAACAATCCTGTCAACAAAAAGGGAAAAACGGCTTTTGAATAATAAAGTTAGGCTGTATCCCGGGTTTTATTGATTTTCTCAACTGCAAAAGGCGCGGGGCAATTTTGAAAAAATAAATGGAATCGAAGAAGGCGGTTTTGGGAGAAAAAAGCAAAAAAACGGCCGAAAACGCAAAATTTACAAAAAAATACGCCAAAAATCAGGGATTATTATTTACTTTTTAAAGAAAATCGTTTATAATGTTTTACAAATCTTAAGAATTTTGCGAAATTCTCGGGCCGGAATCGATGGCCCCGTTTCGCACGACCGGGAAGTGAGAATGTATGAAATCCGCAAAACCTTCGCTTTTTTGTTTGCTGGTTTCGCTGGTGTTGCTTCTTTGTGGGTGCGGCGAGAAAAGAACCCTGACCGCCGGGCAGATCTGCTCCGAAATCCGGGATTCTTCCGCCGACGGCATTGCCTATAGCCAATTGAAGGGCGCCGATTTGGAAAACTATTTTTCTTTTGTTCAAAATGATCTGGAGGATTTTTCGGTTTTGATTGATCAAAACGATGAACACCTCAATTTGATTGCGGCTTTTTTACCCAAAGAGGGAAACCGGGAAAAGATTTTATCGGGGATCTCTCAGTATCTTTCGGCGTCGGGGGCTTCCTATCGGGTATTGGGAGAAACGGAATTCAAAAAAATCCAATCCCGGCTGATTTTCGAAAAGGATTCGTATTTGATTCTGGTGATTCTGCCCTCCTACGAGCCGGTGACCCGGCTGTTGGAAGAATGGAAGGCGGTTCCGGTTTCGCTTGGATAAGTATTTCGAAAATGAGTGCAAACCGACGGAAAAAGGCAGCATTTCAATCCGGAACGGGGGCCGCTCTGATCGGTCGGGCGCTCGGTGTAGCCGACGGAAAATACAAATTGCCTGAAATAACTTGCAATTTCGATAAAAATTTTATATAATACCATAGTGGGACGGCCCTTTGCCGAATCAAATCGGCAAAGGCGTCTTTTTCTGTCTGAAAAAATCAAACCAAAGGGGAAAGAAAAATGGAGAAAAAACAGGCACGGGGCGGCTTTTCCAGCTCCCTCGGATTTATTTTGGCGGCGGCCGGTTCGGCGGTCGGCCTGGGAAATCTGTGGCGGTTTCCGTATCTGGCGGCTAAAGACGGCGGCGGATTGTTTTTGGTAATCTATATTCTGTTTTCACTGACCTTCGGCTTTGCGCTGATGACCAGCGAAATTGCCATCGGCCGGAAAACCGGGCTGAGCCCGTATCAGGCCTACGGCCGGGTGGATAAACGCTTCGGCTTTTTGGGCGGCATTGCCACCCTGGTGCCGATTCTGATTTTCCCGTATTACTGCGTCATCGGCGGTTGGGTTACCAAATATACCTTCACCTATATCAGCGGTGAATCCGACGCAATCCGCACGGCCGGTGCCGGAAACTTTTTTACCGGGTTTATTACCGATAATGTTTCGCCGATTGTCTGGTTCTTTGTGTTCATGCTGCTCACCTCAATTGTCGTGGTTCTCGGTGTGGATAAAGGGATCGAAAAGGCTTCCAAAATTTTGATGCCGGCACTTTTTGTATTGATTATCGGCATTTCCGTATATTCTCTGACACTCAAACACACCGATGAACAAGGGGTCACCCGGACGGCGCTGGAGGGGCTGAAAATTTATCTGATTCCGAATCTGAAAGGAATTACGCTCTCCCGGTTTGTTACCATTGCTCTGGATGCCATGGGCCAGATGTTTTATTCCATGAGCCTGGCGATGGGCATTATGATTACCTACGGTTCCTACTGTCGGAAAGAAAGCAATCTGGTTTCTTCGGTCAATCAGATCGAAATCTGCGATACCGGAGTGGCCATTTTGGCCGGGATGATTATGATCCCCACGGTGTATGCCTTCCAGGGTCAGGAAGGGCTTGGCCAGGCCGGCCCGGGGTTGATGTTTAAGGCCCTTCCGCAGATTTTTGAGGAAATGGGAAAAATCGGCCCGGTGATTGGCGCTCTCTTCTTTATTCTGGTGCTGTTTGCCGCACTGACTTCTTCGATTTCCCTGATGGAAACGGTGGCTTCTGTCTTTATCGATCGCTTTAAAATGTCCCGCCCGAAGGCCACGGGAGTGACCTTCCTGATTGCGGTGATCATCGGGCTTGCGGTATGCCTCGGATACAATGTCTGGTACTTTGAAGCAACGCTGCCCAACGGCGCAACCGGTCAGCAGCTGCTGGATATTCTGGATTACCTCTCCAACAGCATCCTGCTTCCGATTGTGGCTATTCTGACCTGCATTCTGATCGGATGGGTTGCCGGCCCGAATTATGTAATCGACGAAGTAACGAACGGCCTGGGCAACAAAAAGTTCCGCCGGAAAAAACTGTATATCGTGATGATCAAATTTATTGCTCCGGTGCTGCTGTTCCTGATCTTCCTGCAGGCCTTCAATGTGTTTTCTTTCTTATCCTGAAAAAAGCCAAAAGTCCTGTCGCCCATTTTCGGGCGGCAGGACTTTTGTATGCGGGTGCGTGACGCGGTTTTTAAAAGGAGAATCCGGCTAAAAATACGGCGGATTTGAATAACCGCCCGGGTGGAAAAGCCGAATTTTCGGCTTGTATTGCCCAAAGCCTCCCCCGAAAAAGGCGGCAAAGCGCTTGGGGGGAGAGAAAAGAAAAAGCCCTTGATGCAGGCGCAGGAGCCATCCATCCGGGTTAATTGAAAAAAGAGGAGCCGCTGGACAGCGGCTCCCCTTTTTTCAATCGGATCAATTTTAGTCGATTTGTGAAGGCGGATACAGGAGGAAACAAACTTCAGGAAATCCCGGCCAAACGGCGTTTGAGAATGGCCAGATCCTGGGTGTCAATCCGTCCGTCCTCGTTAATATCCGCTTTACAGCTGATGCGAACCGGCAGGTTGGCACAATGGCGCTTCAGGGCAGCAAGATCGAGGGAATCGACCGCACCGTCGCCATTGAGGTCGCCCGGGGCCAGATCATTTTCATTGACCCAAACGGCGTACAAAACCAGGGGCTTTTCTTCCCGGTAGGTGTCGCCCGGACGATATTGCGGCGCTTGGGCCTCTTTTTGCAAAGACCATCCGCGGCAGAAATAACCGTCTTTTTCCGGAAGAACCGAGGGAATCAGATACGGCTTTAAGAAATGCTTGAGTCCGGGTTCCAGAAGGGCGCGACCGTCGGCATCCAAAAACGAAATTTCTTTTGGTTGGTATGAAGCCGGGGCCAGGGTGAATTCCGCCAGGCATACCCGGTTGCCGGAATTGTCGGTGGCAAAGAGTCGGGTCAGCAGGGGTTTGTCCGCGGTGAAATCGGTGGTTAAAACCCGGGCGGTGTACCGGGAGGACTCTTCTTCCGAAACCGACATGGCAAGAACACGATCCGCTTCCGCGGCATCGCTTTCCGCCCGAACGGTCAATTCGGCCGACTCAACCGAAAAATTATCGGTGATCATCGCCGAAACCGTAAAGCCTTCGGCATCAATTTCATCCACCGAAAGATCGCCGAGAACCGGAACAAGAGGATCATTGACTGTAAAGGTACGGGTTTCCAAAATGGTTTCGGTAATGCCGCTGCTGGCCAGAATCTGCAGGGTATGCTCCCCGTTTTTCAGGGCAGTGAGCGGCAGAGAGATTTCAAAACCAACCTGCTCCGAGGGGCATTCCTCTGGGAAAGCCTCCTTCACATCGGGCCGGGAAGCTACTTCACAGGAAATCGGGGTTTCGGAGTCGATGCGGACATAGCAAACCGCCGTTCCGATATCGGCAAAGGCCCAGCCGACAACCCGCAGCTGGGTTTGACGATCCAGCGAAACAGAGGTGCCGACCGCCGGAGCGTCCAGACAGGCGCGGAACTGCGCGGGAGGGGCATTCGGGTTGACCAGAGTGACCGAATCGGCCGGAACATATCCGATTTTTCGGCTGCCCTCATACTCCAGAGCAACATGGTACCATTTTTGGTCATCGTCGCGACGAACGGTATCCAGAATCGATACCGGGTGATTTTCTTCCAAAGCGGCCAGTGCTTCCGACTGATCAGAGGGAGATTCATACAGAACGGTTCCGTCTGTCGAAATAAAATCGGAGGGATCCTCCGGTTCGGGTTCGGGATCCAGCGGATGAACCAGGTTGATATATTCCCCGTATACATATCCGACAACTTCGCTCCCGTTGAGAAGGGTACGGACCCGGTACCAAAGGGAACCGTCGGAATCATAGGCAGCGTCCAAAACGGTGACGGACTGACCGTCGCTCAGCACACCGAGAATGGAATCCCGATTGCTGCTGTCGGGAACGCTGCGGATGCGAACCCCAGTGCCGTTGACGGTATCGGTGGGTTCGGGCGGCGCGACAACCGTAACATAAACGGCAAAAACATATCCGGTCAGTTCCCGGCCGTTTTTCGTCAGAGAAACTTCGTACCAGGATTCCCCGTCTTCATCGGTGACGGTACGCAGAACTGTGAGAGTCTGCGGATAATCGAGGGTGGCCAGGATTTCGCTGCCCCGGGTGGTGGGGGCGCTGCGCAAACGAACCGAAGTGCCATTAATGTAATCGCTTTGAGGGGTGGAACTGCCGCCGGAAGTGTAGTTCGGGGTGACAAAAGCTTGGATGCGGTTGCCGGAATGCACCGGTACCCAGTTCAGGCATACCCGGTCGTCCTGCCCGTTTCCGTGGACAATCAGCATCTGATCGTTGGATGGATTGTATTCGCAGACGATGGCGACATGCTGGCTGCGGGTGTATTTTCCCTCCCCGTCGGTCGCCGGGAAATAGTAGCCATCTCCGTCATTCGGATTGTAAAGCGCCAGATCACCGCGCTGAGGCGTATAGCCGGTTCCGATGGCGTGGTAAACCCCGGAATCTTTATAGGCGTTGGCACGGGCAGAATGCAGAATAATTGAAGAGGGAATCCCGGCCTGAGAGGCACACCAGCTGATGAACATTCCGCACCACGGGGCCATGGTGTTGCCGAACCAGGCGCCGTACTTGGTACCGGTGACATATTCGATTCCGTGGTAGCCGACCTGGGTGGTGGCCACTCCGATAAGATCTTCAATCTGATTGCCGGTGTTTTTCCAGGTGTTGGGATAATCTTCACTGTAGGCTGCGACGGAAATCGGGGCACAGAAAAGAACCGAAATCACCAAAAGAATAGAACAGAAAAGAGCCGATAAGCGTTTGACCCGGGCCAAAAAGAACCCCTCCTTCCCAAAAAACTGTTTTCAGTATACCATAGGTTTGAAAAAATGTCAATTTTGTAACTTATTTTTTTAAAATTGTTACTATTTATTTACATTTTATTCATATTTGAACAAAATCGCTGGAAGCGATTGACATTTTTTTAAGCCGGATATACAATAGGAGCAGTAATAAAAGGAGGAATTGCGTATGCATCCGATTCTTGAAAAACTCAGCAAAATCGGGCTGATTCCGGTGATTAAACTGGACGATCCCGAAAAAGCCGTGCCGCTGGTAACGGCCTTGAAAAAAGGAGGCATTCCGGTTGCGGAAGTGACCTTCCGGGCGGCCGGGGCCGACCGCGCCATTGCGGATATTGCCCGGGAAATGCCGGATGTGCTGGTAGGGGCCGGCACGGTCATTTCGGTAGATCAGGTAAAGGCCGCCGTCAATGCCGGTGCTCAGTATATGATTTCCCCGGGGTTTGATGCCGAAGTGGTGGCCTATTGTATGGAACATGATATCCCGATCACCCCCGGCTGCAGTGATGCCTCTGATGTCAGTGTGGCTTCCAAAATGGGGTTGGAGGTTGTGAAATTCTTTCCGGCGGAAGCGGCCGGTGGTTTAAAGGTGCTTAAGGCACTGGCCGGGCCGTTTTCCAATATGCGGTTTATTCCGACCGGTGGTATTGGGCCGGCCAATCTGAATGAATATCTGGCCTTCCCGAAAATCATTGCCTGCGGCGGAAGCTGGATGGTTCCCGGGGATCTGATCAAAAACGAGGATTGGGACGGCATTACGGCGCTGGCCCGTCAGGCAGTTCATACCATGCTCCGGCCGACACTGCGCCATGTCGGCATCAACTGCTCGGTTCCCGGGGAAGCCAAAGAAGTGGCGGATCGGTTCGACCGGCTGCTCGGCGGCATCCGTGAAACCGGAAAATCCTATTTCGGCGGTCATGACGAAATCGAAGCCATGAAGGCGATGGGCCCCGGAGAAAAGGGGCATTTGGCCATTTCGGTTACCAGTGTGGAACGGGCGATTACCTATTATGAATCGCAGGGATTTTCCTTTGACTACGACACCTTGACTTACACCGACGATCACAAGCCGAAGTTCATTTATTTTAAAGACGAAATCGGCGGATTTGCAGTCCATCTTGTTCTCGCCGCCTAAGGCGGGGATGCAAAAACGCCCTCAGGCGAACAAACGAGAACCCTCGGAGTCCCTTCGGACGCCGTCGGGCAGGGCACAGCGGCCGGCGGGGCGCTGTGCTTTCGTTTATTTCGTCTGAGAACCTTTTTGATCCCCGCCAAAACCGGCAGAGGCAAAAACGCCCTCAGGCGAACAAACGAGAACCCTCGGAGTCCCTTCGGACGCCGTCGGGCAGGGCACAGCGGCCGGCGGGGCGCTGTGCTTCCGGGATGGCAAAGCCGAAAAAATCGCAGCCCATTCGGGCTGCGATTTTTCAGTCTGTCGAATAACCCTAAATTCCAAGCGAGATTTAGGGTTATGAGTTTTGTTTTGGCAAAAAATGTATATA
>CAKSNI010000006.1 GCA_934476025.1 uncultured Eubacteriales bacterium
AATCATATCTCCGGGGATCAGTTCCACCTGACGGTGTTCATTGAAGGCAATCCGGTGCAGAGCCGAAAGCGGTTCGCCCTGACTGCCGGTAGTCACAACCACCAATTCTTCCGGATTGATCCGTTTAATGGTGTCAATATCCACCAACACATGATCCGGAACATGAAGATAACCGAGTTCGGCGGCCACCCCCACTACATTGATCATGCTTCGGCCGGAAACCGCCACCTTGCGCCCACATCGGGCCGCTTCGTCGATGATCTGCTGAATCCGGTGAATATTGGAAGAAAAGGTTGCCACGATAATCCGGTGGCCCTCCGCCTTTTTAAAGAGATTGGAAAACGATTCTCCGACAATCCGTTCGCTGGGGGTATACCCCGGCCGTTCGGCATTGGTAGAATCCGCCAGCAGCGCCAACACACCCTTGCGGCCGTATTCGGCAAACCGGGCGATATCAATCACCTGATCGTCAATCGGGGTGGTATCAATTTTGAAGTCGCCGGTCTGAATCACCGTACCGGCCTTGCAGGTAATCGCCAGGCCTACGGCATCCGGAATGGAATGATTGACATGAATAAATTCCACCGTGAATTTTCCAAGGGTAATTTTATCTCCGGGAGAAGTCACCTTCAAAACGGCGCTGTTCATCAGACCGTGTTCCTTGAGTTTTCCCTGAACCAGGCCGAGGGTCAAACGGGTCCCGTAAATCGGAACATTAAACTTTTTCAGCAAGTAGGGAATGGCTCCGATGTGATCCTCGTGACCGTGAGTCAGAACCAACCCTTTGATTTTATCCTTGTTTTCCAGCACAAAAGTGAAATCCGGAATAACAATATCAATTCCCGGGGTTTCTTCATCCGGGAAGCTCATTCCGCAATCCACCAAGAACATATCCCCGTCATATTCATACAGCGTGATGTTCTTTCCGATTTCGCCCAACCCGCCAAGCGGATAAATGCGAATCGGGGTAGCCTTTCTTCCCCGGTTTTTGGAGGGGGCTGCGGCAGACCGGGCCGTGTTTTGGGGGTGCGAAACAGCCGGCGGATTGTTCCTTACCGGTGCTTTACGGGTAGCCGGCTTTTGAGAAGCCATCGGCTTTGCGGCCCGTTTTCCCGTTGCAGATGAAGGCTTTGGATGAGCCTGCGTTCCGGCCTTTTGCGTCCGGGTCCGACCCTCCGTTTTTTTGTCTTTTACGGCAGCGGATGGGTTGGAAGGCTTTCGGTTGTAGCGCCTTTTTTCTTTCATCATTTTTTCTTCTGACATTCATTGTCCTCCTATAATCTTGTAAAATCTTATTGGTTCTGTAAAGCAGAAAGGGCGGCTGTTCCACATACAGCAAACTACCCCAATATATACAATCAGACTACTATATCATAATACAAAAAGATCAATCTGTCAAGTGCTGCCCCACTTCGGATATTTTCATTATATGTTTTTACAGTCCCTCTTAAACATCCTTTTTGCTTTCCACATTATTCGTCAATTTAGCGCAAAAAATCTCCCGCCTTTCGGGCGGGAGGATTCAGTCTTTCAAAAAGATTTTTATTTTTGAATGTCAATCGGATCCAATGCCACATCCACCAGGGGATTGTTTGCGGCAATCCTGCGGCTGATTACAAATTCAACCAGCCCGGAACGAAGGTCCGAAAAACAATCTGATTCCGTCCCACAGGATTTCACCTGTGCTCCGTAGTATTCAGCAATTCGTTCACCGTCACTGTCATACACCGCGCCAACCGACATTCCTTTAATGTCGGAAATGGAAGAAAGTGTTTTGCCGCTTCCTTTTTTGCAAACCACAACATACTCATCTTCCCCGGACAGCACCAATTGAGACGAAGAAGATTCTTCCTCAAAATCATCCTTCTTAACGGAAGAAGCAGCACCGGACGGTTTGGAAGAAGCCGGTTTTGCTCCGCCGGCATTGTTATCGGTGTTGCCGCAGGCACAAAAAACAACGGCCATGCAAAGCACCAACAAAACAGCTGCCAATTTTTTCATATTTCATTCTCCTGTTCCCTGCCGAATCGGCAGAATCAAATTGATATGCGTAAGCAACGCTTTCATGGGGATTATACTATAAATTATCCGGAATTTCAAGAGATTTTTGCGAATATTCAGATAAAATTTCCGAAAAATCCTCCCACTTTTCCCCTTTCGGCATTTGGCAAAATGACCGCTTTTCCCCGGTTTTCGGGTGATAAAAAGTAAGACCGCAGGAAAAAAGGGCTATAGAGCCGCCGACTTTGGAACCGTAGCGTCGATCCCCCAAAAGCGGAAAGCCGCGGTGGGAGAACTGTGCGCGAATCTGATGGCTTCGCCCGGTGAGAAGGCGTACAACACAAAGAGAACAGTCCTGCTGCGGAAGATAACCGATCCGCCGGTAAACAAGAGCCGCCCGACGAACCCCTTTTCGCACCCGGGAAACCACATAGGTTTTGTTTTCCCCGGCCCGGTGAAGCAAAAGATTTTCCATTCTTCCCTGCTTTTCCGGTTTGCCCGACACGATGCAAAGATAGGTCTTTTCCCACCGATGTTCGGCAATCTGACGATTCAATTCAGCCGCAAAAGGACGGGAAAGCGCATAAACCATTACCCCCCCGACTCCGCGATCCAACCGATGCACCGGATAGATTTCCCGCGGGTCAGGCAAGGCCAATTGTTTTCGAAGCAGATCTACCATATTTTCAAAGGAGGAACCTTGAGAATCCACCCCCGCCGGTTTCAGGCAGACCACAAGTTCTTCATCCCGGTATAAAATGGTAATTTCGTTATTCATGATCTTTGGAGGTGTCGCTTCCGGCCGCCGAAGCTGCCGATGATTCCGCCAAAGAAGATGCGGAAGAAGCCGCCGACGAAGCCTCGGTATGATTTGTCAGAGAATTTCCACGGGAAGAATGATCGTCCGGCTCCGCCTGATTCCCTTCAAACAGCGGAACCAATTTGGCCGCCACAATAAATCGGGCATTGTCACTGCTGTAGGCACAGGTGGAAAGCGAAACAATCCGGTCCTTTCCGGAAACTTCGATCTCGGTGGCGATGCTGGAGCGGGATTGCATATAAGCTACCAGATCATTCAAATCGCCTTCGGAAATTCGCCCGGAGGATGAATAGGCCCGATCGTCATCCAGCGTTTCATACGCGGCAAACACATCCAAGCGGTAATTTCCGTTCGGGGTATACAGATAAAAGCAGGGATAATTGTTGTAATAAGACTGATTGCGATAACGCAGCAGACAGGCAAACATCGTCCCGTTTTTCATGCTGTGACCGAAAAGAAGAGTGTTTTTATCGCTGAAATCCGGCGCGTTTCCGAAATGCAGGAACAGCGAACCGTTGATATTCTCCGATCCGTCAATCAAATGATTCAGGTAGTATTCGTTATCCGCCGCCTGCATAACCGGGTAGTTGACAATCCCGTTTTCGTTAAAGAGCCATGCGACAACCTCGCTGTTTTGGGCTTTCAGGGTTTCAAAATCCACCGAGGAAGGAATTCTTGCCCGATGGACACCGCCTGAGCCGCCGCCTCCCCCTGTATTGCTGTCGGAAGATTCTTCCAAAGAATCCGAAGTGGTTTCTTCATAGGACAGCACCTGGCTTTCCAGTTCTTTGGTAACTTCCTCGCTTTTCCCTTTTTGCAGGTAGTATGCCGCAATCCGCCACACACAAACCACAAAGACCCCGGCAAACACAATCAGCAAAAGATTATAAACCCAGTTTTTCCGGGTACTATTTTTTCGGTTCTGCGTTTTCTTTTCCATTCTTTTTTCTCTTTCTGCTCAAGGTTCCGACAATCACCGCTGCCGCCAGAACCGCCAAAACCGTTCCCGACAGAATCCATACGGTCGTATCAAACCCCTTCCGATCGGATTTTTCCGAAACCGAACGGGGAGTCACCACTTTTTTCCCGGAATCCTCCGGTTCGTCCTCATCATCCGTCCCGGGGAGATCCCGCAGATACTCATACGAAAACCAATCGTAATCGATAATAAAATTGGTTTGATCATCCCAGTCCTTCGGCACATAAAAGGTCACCAAACTGTCCTTTTTATACATCGGGACTTCAAAAAAAGCATAATACGGTTGATAATCCGATTCGCTTCCATACTGTTCAAAGGTCAGCGTCCGGCGTTCGTTCTCGCCGATTTCCACATCAATCTGACGGCTTTTCCCTTCACCGACCTCTTTAGCGACATACCGAATCACAAAACGGTAAATGCCGTCCTGGGACACCTGAATATCGTAATCCATATGGCCGCCGTTTCCTTTAAAATACGCGTAGGTCGCCCCGTTCTTTTGTTTGCCCAGGGAATAGTCGGACACGCTGGCAGATGGGGAGCCTTCCTCAGCCTCCACACGAACGGCATCCCCGTTTTCCGGGTTTTCCGCCGAAAAGGTAACCCGGTACGGCTCTGCGGCCGCACAGGGCAGCGCCGCCGACAATATGAGGCAAACCATAAGTAAAATCGCTAAAAATCGTTTCATAAAAAATGCCTCCTTTTAAATTCAGCACATTTTTTCCTTTTCATTGTATCGCAAGGTCCGGGAAGTGTCAATTAAAACTTAAAGACAACCTTCCCGTCCTCCAGCGCCAAAGAAGCGTCAAACGGTTTTCCGTTTTTGGAAGTAAACCCCTTGATGAGGGGGGTTTTTCCGGTTTGCAGCAAATTCCTGGCACATTGAATCGAAATGGCCCGTTTGCACAGAACCGTCGGAATACGGAATTTGCAGCCTTCCTTATAGCCCAGACAGCCATAGCTGTAACGCCCCTTGGTTACCCGGTTGGAGCAAAGCGGGCAAATGCCGACTTCGTCCCCGAAAAAGCCGGTGTCGGTGTCCTCCGATTCCCCTGTCTGTTTTTTCTCAAAAACCTCCCGAATTTCATCCACCGCCAGATTCACGCTGTCCTGCACGCTGATCTGACCGTGGAAAACTTTTTTCAGCGCCTGGCCCAAGGTGCTGGTTTTGTATTTATCCATGGAAATTCCCATATAGTAAAGGGACTCAATCAGGTATTCACCACCGGGAAGAATGGTATAAACATCCTTTTTCAGTGCGATATACCGACTTTTTACGGCATTGTCAATAATGCCGGTCCGAGTGGCTTCCGTGCCGAGTTCCAGCCCTTCAAAAATGGCTCGGTAATCTTCGGCATCGTCTTCACTTTCCGCTTCCGCAGCTGCCGCCTTTTCTTCTTTAAAAGGATTTTTCAGATAATTATTCAGAGTTTCAATGGTATAATGTTTCGGAGGATTGGTTTCCTTTTCTTTGGGCGCAAAAGCAATGGTCACCGGATCACCGATTTGCAGGTCCGGCAGGATTTTATCTTTGGCCGTATAATCATCGTACGCCGTCCACCCCGGTTCTTCAATAACGGTCCCTTTGAGCACAAATTCTTCCAGCCCGGGAACGGCAATGGTCATTTCACTTTTTTTGGCAATGCATTCCCGGCTGCAGAAAACAGCGACAAAACGCCGAACGACCGTTTGATAAACCCGGATTTCATCCTCGCTCAACGATTCCTTTTTCGGAATTTTATAAGTCGGAGTCAAAGCGGAGTGCGATTCGATTTTGCTGTCATCAAAAATGGTTTTGCCCTCTTTCATCACAACGGGATACCCGATTTCGGCAAGCGTTTTCACAATAGCCGAAATCTTTTCTTTTTCCGCCGTCGCCAGGTATTCCGAGTTGGTACGCGGATAGGTCAAAAACCCTTTTTCGTAAAGCCCCTGAGTAATTTTCAGGCTTTGCTCCATGGACATTTTATACTTTTTCCCGAGAACATTCTGCAGTTTCGACAGCGAATAAAGCTTTCCGGGATTGAGTTTATCCTTTTTGGTTTTTTTGGCCGTCACCGTCGCTCCGGCCTCGTTATATTGCCGGCAGAGTTTCTCTGCCTGTGCTTTCCGGTCTTTCGGAAACTTCTTTTTGCTGGTCAGTTCAATCTCCTGACCGGAAGTTTTTTCTTTGCTTTGCACGGCATAATAGATTTCCGGCACAAAATTCCGGATGGCCATATCCCGGTCGTAAATCGCCTTGACAATCGGCACGATCACCCGGCCGACCCGAAGCAACACACCGGTTTTCAAGGTGGAATACCGGGTGAGATTCACCCCGTACAACCAATCGATGTAGGTTCTCGCAAAACCCTCATTGGCCAGACGGTCATATTCGGCTTCATCCTTCATTTCATTCAGGGCTTTTCGCACGGTTTGAACCGTTTGATCCGGCAGCCAGAGCCGTTTAAAACTTTTGGGCTGCTTCAGGGCATTGGCCACACAAAGACGAATGATAATTTCCCCTTCACGGTCTGCGTCGCCGGCATTGACCACACAGTCTACATCCTCCCGGTTGCACAGCCCGGCAATCAGTTCAAACTGCCGTTTTACACCGGGGTCCACCTGTTTGGTAGCAGCATCTTTTCGCAGGGTAAAGCGGAATTCTTTCGGGAAGCAAGGCAGGTTTTCCATCGACCAATGACCGGTAGAGGTCGGACCGGTATATTCTTCAATATCACAGAGGCTGAAAAGATGCCCGAAAGCCCAGGTCACCAGGTACCCCTGCCCCTCATAATAATTGCCGACCTTTTTCATTTCACCGATTCCGGCCACAATGTTTCGGGCAAGGCTTGGTTTTTCCGCTATAATCAGAATCATTTTCCGGCTCCTTTCAAAGCTTCCTGACACCATTCACTATATCATTATTTTTAAAAAATTTCAAGGCGGTCTTTTGAACCGTAACGGTTGCAAAATGCCGAAAAATTGTGTACAATGGAGAAAAAACAGAAAGGAATTCCCATGAAATACCCCTGTCTTCTTATTGATCATGACGATACCGTTGTTGACAGCACCCGGGATCTGCATTATCCCTCTTTCTGTGCCTATTTAAAAACGGTTCGCCCCGATCTGCATTATACCTTCGATGAATATCTTCAAAAGAATTTCGACCCCGGTTTTGCCCCGTTTTGCTATTCCGAAATCGGGCTGACGGAAGAACAAATGCAGCAGGAATTGCTGTTCTGGAAGGAATACATCCGAAATAAAATACCTTCTGCCTATCCCGGTATTCGCGAAATTCTGACCGCCCATCAAAAGAACGGCGGCCGCTTTTTTGTGGTTTCCCATTCCCTTTCCGACACCATTCTGCGCGACTATCAAAAAAACGGGCTGCCGCTTCCCGACGGCATTTTCGGGTGGGATCTTCCCGAAGAGCAGCGCAAGCCTCACCTTTATCCGATTCAGGCAATCCGGGAGCAGTACGGCTATTCGAATAAAGAAATGCTGATGGTGGACGATTTAAAACCCGGCCTGAGCATGGCCCGGGCCGGAGGAATTGCCTTTGCCGCCGCCGGATGGGCTTATGATATCGTGTCGATCCGTCAATTTATGCAGCAGCATTGTGATTTTTACCTTTCTAAGGTCGAGGATCTCTCCCGCCTGTTGGAGGAATCCTCCTCCAGCACACCCAAAATCGGCAAAGAATCAAAACCACCGGTTCAACCGGTGGTTTGCTCCACCCCCTATAAGGGGTGATTACTGGCTTGACCCCTAAAAGGGGTTTCGAAAGTTTAGCCCCGCATTCCGTTCTCCGGCAACCGCTCACGGGCGGTTGCCTTTTTTTGCCTACTTTCTCTTGTCACCCGTAAACGGGTCAGTAAATTCTTTTTTCCTTTCATTTGAAAAACCTCCTGTTTTTTAGTAATGCGGTCGCCAAACCACGACTATTTTACAAGAGGTTCTTCTTTTTTAAAAGTCTTTCGGCTCGCACCAAGCTCGCCATACTTTTTTGTCGCTCCGCTCTTTTTTCTTCCCTCGGTAGAACCAAGGGTTTATTTCCACGCCTAAAGACACCAAAAACAGACGAGCGGAAAACCTTTTCCGCCCGTCTGTTTTTTCGGATGTTTTACAGCGTTGAAAACTCCTCCGGTAATTCCTCAATATCACACACAATCCCGTAATCGGCGTAGTCAAAAATCGGTGCCTTTTGATCCCGATTGACGGCAATAACCGTTCCGGCGGTTTTCATTCCTTCAATATGATGAACCGCGCCGGAAATGCCGAACGCCACATATACCGACGGATTGACACTTTTTCCCGTCAGGCCGACCTGACATTCATAGGGAAGCAGTTCCCGGTCTACCGCCGCCCGGGAAGCCGCCAGTTCCGCCCCAAACCGTTCGGCCATGCGGCGAATTTTCGGCAGATCCTGCTCTGCGCCCAATCCGACCGAAAAAATCAATTCCGCCCGGTCATCTCCCCCGGTTCGTACCGTAGCCATCTGCGGCCGCCGATCCGAACGGATTTCGGCCACAATATTGCCCATAAAGGCCGGCCGGAACATAAAGAGATTCTCGCCGTCGGTCTGCAGCCTGGTACAATCGGCACACAGCCCGGTTTGCAGATTCCAGGCCACCAAAGCCGCCGTTTTCTTGCTCAGGGAATCGCTTCCCCATAAAACGGCTGCCGGTTTTTCGGCCCGAAAAAGTTCGGTCAGCTTTTCAGGGGAATCCATCGGGACAATCCGTACCGATTCGGCCACCGTAGCGGCCATCTCCGCTGGTTTTTCCCCCACAACTACCACTTCCCGCATCTTTTTCCCGTCGGTTTTCGGCAGGGAAAGATTCTTTTTGCGCTCAAGTCCCGAACGGATCAGCCGGGCAAATTCTTCCTTTTCCACAAAATGACAGCGGCGCTTTCCTTCCTCATTTTCTTCGGTTTTCATCACCCGGGTGGGAGAACCTTTTTGCCCGCAGCGGGAAAGATCGGCCGAAAGCGCCCGGGCATCGAGCAGCCGCACCGGTGCCGTTTTGGAACGAAAACTCGGCAGACGCAGCGAACAGAATCGTTCTACCGTCACCACCGCCGGCAGTGTAACCGGCAGCGTTTCGCCGCTCCGGGTTTCGCAAAACAGTTCTTCCCCCTGAAAAAACAGATTCATCGCCCCGGTGATCAGAGAATATCCCACCGCCGCCGAAAGCCCCGGCCCGGTCTGCGCCGTATCTCCGTCCATACTCTGACGGCCGCACAAAATCAAATCGGGCTGCAGCTGCCGAACAGCCAGCGAGAGGGTGTAGGCTGTTGCCAGCGTATCGGCTCCGGCAAAAGCCGCATCGCACAGCAAAACCGCTTCCCTGGCCCCCCGTCGGGTCAGATCGGACAGAAACGCTTCCGAACGCTTCGGCGCCATAGAAAGCAGCGTGACTTCCGAAGGAGCAATCCGCAAAGCGGCCTCATAGGCGCTGGCATCAAAGGGGCTCAAATCCCCGTTGGCGGACTGCTTCACACAAACGGTAATCTTCATACCTTCCCCCTGGCATCATAAATCGGCGCCAATGCATCATGAATCCGAACATATTCCCGAAACCGTTCGGCATAGGCTTCATGATTTTCCTCGTTTGGTTCGGTTACGCTGACGGTATGAATGCAGGTTTGGGCCGCCTGTTTCGGATCCTTAAAAATACCGACGGCCACCCCGGCCAACATGGCCGACCCCAGGGAAGAATCACTGCTTTCGGTCAGGCGCAGACTCATGCCGAGGCAATCGGCCGTAATCTGCCGCCACAGTTTTCCTTTGGCCCCTCCGCCAATGATGGTAGCGGTTTTTCCGCAGGAAATCCCGATTTCCTCCAGCGTCTTTTTGGAATGCAGCAGCGAAAAAGCTACTCCTTCCAGCACGGCCCGGGTGAAATGCCCCCTGGTATGGGTAGCCCGGATCCCCGTAAAGCTGCCGCACAGCAGCGGATCGGCGTACGGTGTCAACTCTCCATTCAGATAGGGATGATACATCAGCCCCTCACATCCGAGGGCCACGGATTCGGCTCCCCGGTTGAGTTCCTCATAATTTCCGCCGAAGGTATCCCGGTACCACCGATAGGAGGAAGCCGCCGCTTTGGTGGCCGTTCCCGGGTACCAAAGGCCGTTAACGATGTGGGAATAATTCACCAAATGACGGTTCGGGTAAGGACGGTCGGTCAGCACACAAATGCGCCCGGCCGTCGCCAGTTTCACGGTCACATCCCCCGGTTCCACCGCTGCCGAGGCAAACACCTCCATCACCGTATCGGTGGAACCGCAGATCACCGGCGTTCCGGCCAAAAGACCGGTCAGCACCGCCGCCTGCCCGGTAATTGCCCCGATTTGATCGGTCGGGCGACAAAGAGGCGGAAGCACCCGCGGCGAAATTCCGGCCAATCGGCAAAGTTCCTGGGACCATTCGTTTTTCCGGCAGTCAAACAGCATACTGCCCTGTGCTTCGATGGTATCGGTACAAAATGTTCCCGTCAGGGCATAACGAATATAATCTTTTTCAAAGAAAATGCGCCCAATTTTCGCAAAAATTTCCGGTTCATTTTCCCGAACCCAACAGAGCTGCGGAAGAGTCCAGATGGTATCCGGCCGGTGGTAACTTTGCCGGAAAATTTCCTCTCCGGCAGCTGCGGAAAGGGCTTTCGCCTGGGCAAGGGAACGGCTGTCGGTCCAGTGAATCGCCGGACGCAGCACCCGGGAATTTTCGTCGCAAAGAACCGCCGTATGGGTTGCGGAATCAATGGCTACCGCCGCAATATCCGACGGAGAGATTCCGCTTTTTTCCAGCAGCTGACGGGTATTTTGACCCATCGCCGCAATCCAGTCCTCCGGTTTTTGTTCGCAAAAGCCGAGCTGCGGATAATAAGTCGGGTATTCCACGCTGTTTTCCGCCGCAATGGTTCCGTTTTCACACAGCAGGGTCGCCTTAGACGACCCTCCGCCGAAATCTACCCCCAAAAGATATTTCATATTTGTGACCCTTCCTTTCCGCTGCGCTGCAAGGCACCAAAGGGGACGAAACACAGCACCCCTAACGCAGCAAGTCAAAATTTGTTGGAATGTACTTGAGGAAACAGGCACACTACCGGGCATGTGGAGGTGAGTAGGCTCAACCTTGCGTTGGACTGCATTTTCATGTGTGCCGAACAAGCTGAAAAGCTCCGCATCATCCGCTCTCCCATGAGCAGTCTTCATTTGTGTAAAGCAAATCCGGAATCGCTGATTCCGGAAACCGCCGAGAAGGATCTCCCTCAACTCAACCTTGTTATGACGGTGCCGGGTATCCGCTCCTTTGCCGCCATTGGCTTTATTTCTGAAATCGGAGTGGATATGTCCGTGTTCCCCACCTCAAAGCATTTATGCTCCCGGGCTGGGCTTACGCCGCAGAACAACGAAAGTGCAGGAAAAAAGAAAACTACCAGAATCAGCCGGGCCGGAGCCTACATCAAACCGTTGCTTGTTCCGTGCGCTCTGTGCGCGATCCGCGCCAAGCAGTTCCCTGAAGTCCGCAACCGTTCCCTTGCGCTCAAAAAGCGTCGTGGTTACAAAAAGGCTATCCTCGCCCTTGCCAGAATGCTGCTGACTGCCATCTACAACAGTCTCAGAAAAAATGAACCTTACAACCCGGAGCTTTACCGCCTCCAGCAACAGGGCGACTTGGCAAAAACGCCGACTACTGCATAGACTTGAAGCACAACTTCATTTTTTTGCCCTCTTTTAGGGGGCTTGTTCTTTTGCGCCCTTTTGAGGAATGGTACTTCAATTACAATGTTTCAACCTTTTTCCTTCCTTTTACGCTCGATAAAAAAAGGACCGTTTGCGTTTCCGGTCCTTTTTCCGTTTGCCTTTTTCCAAAGCCCGGTTTCGGGCGGCACGGTTCGTTTTTTCTTTACTCACCGCGAACGGCATAATTTTCCCCGGTAATTCCGGGCACCGTCCCCCGGTCGATGAGCGGCTGGTTATCCACATGGGCAATCAGCCATTTGTTTTTGGCCCGCAGCAGCGGATCGGTATGTTTCCGGGAAAGGGGCAGATTGGTGCCCTTCGGCAGCGCCACAACACAGCCGAATCCGGAATTGTGCACCTTGCAGGGGCAATAATGCAACGAAGTGGCATACACTTCAACCGCCGTTCCTTTTTTCAGCAAAAAGGCCTTCGCGGTGGATGAATCAATCCGGCCGTCGCGGATATCCCCACGCAGACCGAGAATCAGCACCAGATCGGTGACCGCCACATTGACTTCGCTGCAGGTATGCCATTCCCACCCGTTCAGGCAGTAGGACTGACCGGTGCAATACCCCACCTGTACCGGCAGTTCCCCAAAACATTCCTCCTGAATGCTTTCGGCGATCGCCAGGCTTTCAAAATCTTCTCGGGAGGCTTCATAAACCACACCGCTTTCGGGCATCGGAACCCGAAGGCCGGTTTCAACAATTTCCCGGGTATCCAGATCCAGCACCCGCCCGTAGGCCGCAAAAGCCGGGTCCTCCACCCCGTACAGGGGCAGCGTCGGATTGAGTTCTTTGAGTTTTTCCAGCGTCATTCCGGCTCACTCCTTCCCGTTTAAAATGGTGATGGTATGGGCGGTTTGATAGGTGCCGCCGGCCGCAAGCGACCGGATGCCGGGTTTGGTTTTCAATTCCCCGTCGGCATCGACCGAATCCTGAATGCCGCACCACGGTTCCAGGCACATAAAGCCCGTTCCGTGTTTATGCCAAAGCAAAAAGTATTCACAATCCGGGAAATCCACCCGAACCGCCGCGCCGGTTTTGCGGTTACGCAGCCGGGCGCTGCGGGACTTCAGATCCAGAAAAACCAGCGCATCAACAATAAAATACTTATCATATAACGGCAGAACTTCGCTTTCATACAAAATCGGCAGCGTATGTTCTTCCAGCAGATTGCCGTCCAGCTGATAGGCCTTCAGGGTTTCTTTCTGCGGGAAAATAACATCGTAATCCTCCACTCCCTCCGGCGTTGCGTAGGCCTCGTGGGAGCCAATGGAGAAATACATGGTTTCTGCCGAGCGGTTCTCCACCCGATAGGTAATGTGCAGACTATCCCCCTGCAGTTCATAAATCACCCGAAGTTCAAACGAAAAGGGATATTTCTTCCGGGTTTCCTCGTCATCCCGTAACAGAAACACCGCCCGATTGGCGGAATGTTCCTCTACGGTGAATTCCTTTTTGCGGGCAAAACCGTGTTTTTCCAGCGTATATTCCTGCCCGTTTAAGCGGTACCGATCATTTTTCAGACCGCCGCAGATCGGGAAAAGAATCGGAGCCGACCCGGTCCAAACCAGCGGATCGGAATGCCAGATAACCTCCCGTCCCCCTTTTTGGAAACTTTTGAGTTCCGCTCCGAGTTCGCTGATGCCGGCCGAAGCGACACCGTTTTGAATCACAACCATGCTGAATACCTGCCTTTCTTTCTGGTTACTCATTTTGATATATCAAAAAAGCGGCCGTTTGTCAAGACTTGACAGCATTTTCCCGTTTATTCACAAAAAATCGCCAAAGTACAAAAAGCCGAATTTACTGATTCAGCCAGGCGTGATCGGGATCGGTGGACATATAGAATCCGCGGTGATCACAGCTCATCATCCAAAGCAGATATCCCCGGTAACCCGGTGCCACCGTACAGGGATGATAACCGAGCGGCATTTCCACAAAATCGTTGTTATAGGTTGCGTAGTTTTCGTCGATGCTCTTATCGTCGGTATAAACCCGCTGAATCCCGAAGCCGGTGGGTTTATCATATTCATAATAATAAATTTCTTCCGCGAAGCCTTCTTTGGGCATATTCTCGGTATCGTGTTTATGGCCGGGATACGAGGACCATTGGCCGCCGGTAATGAAATTTTCGCCGACATACACCCGGCCGGCTTCCATTCTCTCATCAATCAGGAAATGAGCTTCCCGCTCAAAGCCGGGTTTGCCGAGGAATTTCACAATCACATCGTCCGGGGTAATCAGAACCGGAGCGTAATCCTGATCGCAGGGACACATCGCAATGGCGATGGTGACTTCCTCCGACACACATTCCACCGTGAAGGGGGTATGCCGCGGAATGTAAAAAGCATAGGCTTTTCCGTCAAAGACATTTTTGCGCTTGCCCACATTTTCCCAATGGATTCCGTTGCCCGTCACCCGGCAGGTTCCACCCAGAACAGTACAGGCATATTCCCGTTCATCCGCCGGAAATTCCTGCTTCATACCCTTTTCAAGGCGAAGCATACTGATTTCCAGTTTCTGACAGCCGGCCGTTTCTTTGGTATAGATTTCGGAAAGCCCGATCTTTTTGTCCCAATGCTTTTTATAATTCATAGCCATTCTCCTTTAAAAATTGACAAACCGTTTCAAAATCCGGAACACTTTCCCGTGCCCCGAGGCCGGTGCATTTGACGGCCGAAACAGCGCTGGCAAAATGACAGCACTTTCGGGCATCAAACCCTTTTCTCAGCCCGGCGGCAAAGGCCCCGTGAAAAACATCGCCCGAACCGTTGGAATCCGCCACCCGCACCGGATAAACCGGATAGGAATACAGCCCGTTTTCGTCATAAAGCACGCCGCCCTCTTTGCCGCAGGTCACTGCCACCACCCACGGATGATAGGCTTCATACAGTGCCTTGGCCGCTGCCGACGCATTGGATTTCCCCGTGTGGGCCAGCGCGAATTCCAGGGAGGGAATCATCACATCGGTCCATTCAAGCAGTTCTTCATAACCGGGGTACCGACCGCCGCAATCGTACAGCACCGTCGTTCCGTTTTCCCGGGCAATGCGTACCGCCTGCCGGGCCGCCGGCATTTCATTGCCGTCAATCATCAGAATCGAAGCCCGGGCAATTTCCTGCTTTTGCGCTTCGCTGAGGGATAACGCCGGCAGGTTTCCCCGATCCAGCAGACAGGTTCGGCTGTCGGTATCCCGGGACAGCAGAATCCATGAAACAAAGGA